>JAAZYN010000117.1:0-4340 GCA_014239625.1 Myxococcales bacterium
CGTAGGCTGACCCGGACCCCGCTGCGCCGACGTCGACCCCCGCGGGTCACAAAGTTTGACCAGGTTTTTCGACAGCGGATCGGACCGACCTCATCATCTGTGATGAGGCGTGAACCAGACGTTCACGTATGCGCACGGAGCGGGTGGGACCGATGGTAGCTTCTCGACGACACGACAGCGACGTTCATGTCAGCACCCATGACGGGTCGATGATGGTGTGCCCGGTGTGCAGCGGCACGTACCCCACGGACATGGAGATTTGCCCCGACGACGGGTCCGGCTTGCTCGTCGTGCCGGACGCTCCATTGCTCACCGGTCAGCTGCTCGACGATCGCTACGAGATGGGCAACGTCATCGGCTCTGGCGGCATGGGCACGGTCTATCGTGCCTGGCAGCCCTCGATGGAGCGTGACGTCGCGATCAAGGTGCTGCATCCGAAGCTCGCGCATGAACCGCGGGCTGTGAAGCGCTTCTTTCGCGAGGCCCAGTCCGCGAGTCGCCTCATTCATCCAAATATCGTGACGATCTACGACTTCGGCCGCTCCTCGGATGGTTACCTGTACATCGTGATGGAGCTGGTGCACGGCTGGACGCTGGGCGACCTGATCTATTTCCGCGCCCCGCTGGAGCCGCGGGTCGCCATCCCCATCGCCATGCAGGTGTGCGATGCCCTCGCTGAGGCACACAAGTACCGCCTCGTGCATCGCGATCTGAAGCCGGACAATGTCCAGTTGACGATGATCGAGGGCCGCGTGCTGGCCAAGGTGCTGGACTTTGGCATCGCGCGCATGCTCCGCGATCCGGACACCGTGGCGCTGGAGCGGGCGATCTCGACGATCGAGATCGCCGGGACGCCGGCGTACATGAGCCCCGAGCAGATCCTGGGCAAGTCACCGGATCTGCGCTCCGATTTGTATTCGCTCGGCGTGATGCTCTTCGAGATGTTGGTCGGGCACCGACCATTCAGCGATGAAAACTCGGTGAGCCTCTGCATGAAGCAGATCAACGAGTCGCCGCCCCGCGTGTCGTCCATCCTGGGGGACGCGATGATCCCCAAGGAGCTCGATCGCCTGGTGGACCGGCTGATGGCTAAAGAGGTGGGCAAGCGACCCGCGCGCGCCGCTGAGGTCTACGCGATCCTGGATGGGATGCCGGAGGCGCACGACTTTCGAGTGCTCGCGGACCTGCTCAGCGAGCAGCAGCCAGACGGCAGCTTGGCCGAGTCGCCCACCCGCGATGACGTCCCTCCGGCTGCACCCGGGCTCCTGGGCTTGGACGACGTGGCCCAACACATGCCCGAGGTGCCGTGTCCACCGTCCCTGGGTGAAGAGCCCCGAGAGGCAGCCCGCGCGAGCCTCGGCGACGTCCTCGCCAACGCCAAGCGAAATGCAGAGGTCACGGCGCAGCGCGATCGAGAGTGCGGGAACTGCCGCTCCTGTCTGGCCGCCGACACAGAGCGGTGCGCGGTGTGTGGCGTCGTGCGCCCGAGCGCCCGGCGCGGTCCGAAGGCGGGGCAGGTGCTGGGTGTGGGGCCGCGGCGCGGCGCCATGACCCCCGTCGCGCCGGGCCGTCGCAGCCCGGCGACGGTCGTCGTGCACATCGTGGCGAGCAACCCGCGGGTGTTGCGGGCCGGCCCGCTGTCGCGTTGGCTCGACGAGCGTGAAGGTGAGGTCTGGCAGGTCATCAAGCAGCCGTTGGCCATCGTGATTCGCGTGGACCGAAAGAGGCACGAGACCGAGACCGAGACCAGCCGGCGCGTGGTAGGGCGCCTCATGGACCTGCAGAAGATCGCGATCCGCAAGCAGCTGCCGCTGCGCCTGGGCGCGGCCGTGGTGGTGGAAGAGGCGGAGTCACAGGCCCTCGACGTGGCTCGGCGGCTGGCCGCCGTCGCGCCCCCCGCGTCGCTGGCGCTCAGGAGTGGCCTGGTGGAGCGTCTTGGTCTGCGGGGGCGTCCGCTGAGCGGCGTGTTCATGCCCGACGGCGATCCTCTCGCGTGCTCGACCGTGGCACACGCGGGCGTGGTCCCCACGGGCGAACAGCTCGGCCAGCTTCACGGTCGCTCGCATGCGATTCGCAAGCTGGCTCAGCTCTACGATGACGCCTCGCGGGAGGGGCTGGTTCGCGCCCTGGTCATGGGTGGGCGCGGCCTCGGTAAGACGGCCCTGGTGGAGTCGTTCGGCTTGGATCGACCCCACCTTTACCTGCGCGTCTCGGAGATCGCTCACGCGTGGCCTGGCCACAGCATGGCGCGCTTGGTCCGGTTGGCCTTGGGGCTCGTCGATGACGGCGCGATCAAGCCGTTTGAAGAGCGCGTCGCGGGGCTGTCCCATCGAGACGCGGAGATTCTTGGGTTGCTCGCGCTTGATCGGACGGTCGACGAGCAGGCCACCACGCGCGAGGCGGCCTCTGTCGTACTCGATGCGCTTGTCGGCTATGCCGGTGAGGGGCCCTTTGCGCTCCTCGTGGACGATGTTCACCACCTCGATCCGCTGAGCGCACGGTTGCTCGAGGCGGTCCTCGAGTTGGCCGCCGGAAAACCTTGGCTCCTGGTCGGCGCGGTGGCGCCCGATGGTGGGAACTCCAACGCGCTGGCGACGCTCTGGCCGCGCCGCCGGTCGACGATGATCGAGCTCAAGCCCCTGGGCATGCGGGCCGCCAACGCGCTGTTGGAGTCCAAAGGGGTCCCGCCGCAACGCCGCAGCTCCCTGCATCAGCTGGCCGACGGGAACCCTCTGGCGCTTTCATTGCTTGCGGCCTGCCCGGCTGGGGCGAGTGTGCCTGCCAAGGGGCAGATTATCGGCCGCTTGCTGCCCTCCACGCTGCGCAACCTCGACGCGTCTGAGGCAAAAGACGCCTGGCTCGACGCCGTCCTTGGAACTCCGGAGCGCAATCGTCGTCGAGTACAGGCCGCGAGGTTGTATCTCTCGGCCGGGCTGTCCGGCGAGATGACGCGCTGGGTGGCGCGCCTCGTCGACACCCATGCAGGCGTCTACAAACGCCTGGTCGGCGCCTGGAATGGGGCGACGCGGGCTGAGGCGTTGTGGCGCGCCGAGCGCTGCGAGTCCTTGGGGGCTTGGGACCTCGCTGGCAAACAATACGCGATCGCGGGCTCCCTCGATCCGTCCGACCGCGGGTGGTCGACGATCCAGGTGGCCCGATGCGCAGCGCGAGCGCACGATCGGGACGCGGCGAGGTCGTCGGTGGGCGCCGCGGTAGCGGCTGCGGAGCATCATGTGGCGGAGCTCGTCGCGTTCGCGGGGGCGCTGTTGGACACCGACCTGTATGCCGAGGCGGGGCAGGTGCTGCGTGCGGCGCACCAAGCGTCGAGCGCTCAACCGAGCCGGCCCCGGGCGGTCGAAGCGGAGCTGCTCGCGCTCTCGGCACGTTGCCTACTGCGGCTGGGGCGCGATGGCGATTCGCGTGTGAATGTGGCTGTCGGCTACCTCAACGACGCCATGCAGCGTGTCAGCGGTTTACGTCACGTAGATGCTCGGCGAGCCCGCGCCATAGAGGCGCTCGTGCAGCAGGTGCGGGCGGAGGTCGCGCTCGCCGAAGGCGACGCAGAGACCGCGCGGGTGAACCTGGGCCAAGCCCGGGATGCGTTTCGAGACCTCGGGCGTTCGTCCGAAGCTATCTCCTGTCTCATCGACCTGGGACGGTTGGAGCTGCTGGTGCAGTCCTGGCAGCGGGCCGTCGACACCTTCCGCGCGGCGCTGAGCGTGGCGACCTCTGCCGGTTTACGCCATGCGCAGCGGCGGGCGGCCATCGGTCTGGGCGAGGCGATGCTGTTCGACGGGCGCTCCGAAGAGGGGACACGCCGACTTCGGCAGGCCCTTCGGGAGGTCGCTCAGGCGGGCGATGTCCGTGCGAAAGCCGAGGCATCGTTGGCGATGGCTCGAGCGATGTTGATCCGGGACCTGCGGCCGGACGCGCTGCGTTACGCGGAGAAGGCGCGCGAGCAGGCCACCGATGCTGTGACCGAGGCGCGCGCGCTGCTGATGATGGCGGAGGCCACCGACATGCAGCATCGGGCGCTGCGCTGGATACGCGACGCGCAGATCCTGGCGAACTCCGCCGGCCACGCAATCTTGGCGGCTGCGGCAGCTACGCGTTTCATCGAGCTCGGTGGCGAGCGGGCCTTCGGAGTCCATGAGGGCGATGCACTCAATCCCCACTAATCCCAGTGTTCGCTCGCCTGCGGCGCGCTCTTGACGGCCCTCGACGCTGGCGGCTTCCCTTCGGGCTTGAATTGACGTTGCCAGTCCTGCGCCCTCGGTCCTTGCCAGCGACGTCGATCGCTCGCCAATATCGAGCCGGATGCAAACGAACACTGGGAATAG
>JAAZYN010000117.1:4350-8388 GCA_014239625.1 Myxococcales bacterium
GCGCCCTCGGTCCTTGCCAGCGACGTCGATCGCTCGCCAATATCGAGCCGGATGCCAACGAACATTGGGAATAGTGTCTCGCGTGGAACGTTCCATGTCGCCTCGCGGGACTCTTCCGGCCCGGCCCGGCCCGGCGTTGTTCGGGCTGGGGTTTGCCCCACCACCGCTTCGCCCTCGCGCCGTAATTCGAACTCAAACGCTCCCGAGTTACCCCATGCTAATTCCCACAGAGGACACGGGAGTCCGGTCCGGAACCCACGCGGCTTCAATACCGTCGCAGCTCACTCCCCGCCAAAGGGCGAGGGTGCAGGGCTGGCGTGGTTCAATTCAAGCCCGACGAGCGCTGACAGGGGCCAAGCAAGCAAGGTGTTGAGCGGCGAAGTTTCCATACGGGACACGCGTGCTGCTTGGCGTCTCCCGGGCTGCGGTCGAAGGGGTCGAATAATGGGGGCTGGATCCACTGTTGCCGCGTCGCTTCTGGCCGGCCTGTTGGTCGTCGGATGCGCGAGGTTGGCGCCACGGGGGGGGACGGCCGTCGTTCAGCCCCAAACCCGGGCGCCCGACTTTGTCCTGACGTCTCACCGCGGAAAGCCCGTGTCATTGAAGGAACGCCGGGCCAAGGGGCCGGTGATCGTCGCCTTCTATCGCGGCCACTGGTGACCCTACTGTCGTAGCCAGCTGGTCCAGCTGAATGAGTATGCCCCCACCTTCACCAAGCTTGGCGCGTCGTTGGTGGCTATCAGCGTTGACGGCGCGGCCGACTCCGCGACCTTGGCGGGACGTTACCGGCTGACCTACCCGTTGCTCACCGACCCCGGACTCAAGACGGCGCTCGCGTACGGCGTGGCTATGGAGGGGAGGGACATCGCCATCCCGTCACTGTTCGTCGTAGATACCACAGGTGACGTGGTCTGGCGTTATGTCGGGACGTCCATCGTGGATCGACCGCACAGCGCGACGATCATCGATGTGCTCTCGGGTCTCGACAAGCGCTGACGCGCAGCAACGCGAGGAACGCGATGGGGATCGCCCACCACCACCCCCGGTCGGCCCAGGGTGCGGCGCTGATCGCGCAGCCGCTCTCGTCGGGAGGAGCCGTCGGCCCTAAGTCCATTGTGGCTTCGGGGCCCGGCTCCACATCCTCCACCGGGCCGGCGTCCACGCCCACCGGGTCGCTGCTCGACTTCACCCAGACCACGTCGCTGCCGACCTCCACGGTCGCCTCGCCGTTGCTTACCGGGTAGACGCGGGTCTCCCACTCGATCGCCGCCGTGAAGTCGGCGCCGACAGTGCCGCCGACGGACACGGGGACCATGCTAGAGGCGACGACCGACAGGGCGTCGGCTGGGAGCCCTTTGAGGGTAGCCCCGCGCAGGCTCCCGTCGTAGCCCGATCCCGGGGTGGTCTCCTTGGTCCAGTCGTACCACAGCATCCAGCCTTGGTCCCCCAGCGCGTACCCGGTGATGTTCGGGCCAAGCTGGGCGACCTTTTGGACGTCCGCTGCGGTGACCCCGGCCAGCACCTCTTGAAGGCGCATCCACGTGGCGTATGACAGGCGCGTCTTGATGGGCGCCGTCAGGGGGTCGGATCCGGCGTTGGCCTCGAACGTCAGCAAGCCCGTGGCCACTGGCATGGATGCGTCGGCGTCGGTGCCGACAGCCTCTACCGGGTTGGCGTAGCCGAAGTGGGTGTATCCCTCTGCCAGCGCGAACAACGCCGCTTTCGAAAGGGTGGCCGACTGCATCCGGTCGTCGCACGGCCAGCTGCCACATGGTCCGGCCGGGTCGGCGGCCGCCGCGAAGGCTCCCACCCAGCGCTCCGCTTGCGCGTGGTCAGCGGCATCGAGCCACTGACTGAAGTCATCGAGAGCCTGCGCGACGTCTTCGCCGCTGGGATCTTTGGTGCTCTCCAGCAGGTGCGCGTTGGCGCGATCGAACAGCCCTGGGTCCACCGCGCCGAGCCGGGCGGCGAAGGCGCTCGCGCTCTGCTCATCGGTGACCGTGCCAGCCAGCATGACCTTGACCGCGCTGCCGCTGGACCGGATGGCGGCGGCGGCAGACTTGAGCTGTGTGCCGTAGTCGCCGACTTCGGCTTGACCGGCCTGCTCCGCATCGTAGGGGCGGTTGCCGACCTCGATCGCGTCGATGACGTGGGCGTCGGCCCACTGTTGAAGCTGCCCTGCAGGCGCGCCCCAGTCCGCGGACGTGATCGCTCCGGTGTCATCGATATCGGGAAAGTCCCGGTTGTTATCGACCATCGCCACCCCGAAGTCGGTGTCTCCGTCATAGCGCTCTGCGAGCGCTTCGATGAAGTTTTGATAGGCGGTGAGCCCCGAGTCGACGATGTCGGGCACGACGACCACCAGCTTCAGGCCGCGTTGCGCGAAGATCGACACCACCTTGTCGGCCCACATCCAGCGCCCGCTGCTGGTGTCGGCGCCGAGTCCCGCGGCGGTCCATATCTGTGGGGCGACATCACCCACCCGGAGGGAGTCCGACCCCATCGCCACAGCGAGGTCTGCGCGTTGTTCCAGAAACGCGATCCTGGCGTCGTCCGACATCGCGTCCCAGACGGCGGCCGGGGCGTGATGTATTCCGCTGAGCACGAAGCCCATGTCGGCTAGCGCGGTTGGGCTTTGGGCCAGCGCGCCGATGGTCAAGGGCAACACAAAGAGGTTCGAGAGTGATTTTAAAGACATGCGCTGCGGTATAGCGATGGCGAGCCCAGCACGTCAAATAGCGCGGTCGTTGAGGACCGATGCGCCGTAATGGGTCCCCGTGGTTCGGATGGGATCGTCTGCACGCGTTGGCGGGAGCCATCATGGAAGGAGCGACCCTCCAGGCCGTGACGCCCGCCGACCGGCCTGCACACGACGCTCCAACGGCAATGAGGTGTTAGCGAAATGGGCGGATCGCGTGAGGTTCCGCCGCTGACGGGTTAGTCTGCTCGACGTCACCATGCGTTTTGTCTACGTCATCCTGGTCGCCGCCGCGGGGATGGCCTGCACGAGCCTTCAGATCGAAGACCGCGGGCCAGATCGCCTCACGATGAGCAGCAACGCCGTGGCGCTGGCGACCGTCGACGGCGCGTCGGCGCGGGGGCTCGCCCCGCCCGAGCTCACGGTGCGACCTGCGCTGGCCTTGACCCCCAGGTACGTCCGAGCCACTGTCGTGGGACACCGCGATGGGGCGGTAGTCACCGAGCGATCGCTGGTGCTGTCGATGCAGGGGCAGAGGGTGACCATCGGCTATGGGCCGCCTGGCGGATTCCCGCTGCCGGTGACCGTCGGACAGGAGCTGTCGGTTCGGTTTTATCCGGTCGGCAAGCTCGCTCCGGGGGATGGCTTCGGCGAGGCGCCTATCGAGGACCACACTCGGCGGGAAGTGTTCGTCGTCGGCCAGCGGCGGCGCGGCGAGCCGGATCTTCGCGTGGGAGGGCTGGTGGGTTGGACGCTGATCGTTAGAGACCGGCGTGGAGGTTTGGTGGCGGTCGTCTTCTCCGGCGCGCGAGTGCCGCTAGCGATTCAGGGGAGAGAGGCCCGCGAGATCGAGCCCCTGCGCCCAGGCGTCGCGGTGGCACCGTTGCGCGATGAGGTCGTCTACGAAGAGGTTCGACGGCTGGACAATGGCTGCACGACGGTCGTGGCCCACAGTAGGGCGCAGGCGCGCCAGCTCTGGCCGCGGCGCAGGCGGTTGGGGGGCAGCCGGGAAGATCGCGCCGGCGCTACGTTTAACGCTGTGCCCGGGACGTGGAGGCACGTCACCGTTCAGGGACGCCGTTATCGTTGGGTGCTGCTGGCCGCGTCTGCCGCTCGGGACGGCGGCAGTTGCCGGCAAGCGCCGGGCTCGGGTCACTTCAGCTTTGCGCTCCTGTGGGATCGTGCGGCCGTCGCAGAGCCCGCCAGGTGATGGCGTCGCCAGGCGGTCGGCGGCGACAGGTCACCGGGGACCGCCACGCGTCATGGAGCCGGTCAGTTGGGTTGGTCGCGAGATTCGCCAGGCGATTTCGTTGCTGGCAAGGCGCGAGACCGACGTCGTA
>JAAZYN010001180.1 GCA_014239625.1 Myxococcales bacterium
TTTTTGTTGTTATTTTCGTACAAAATCTGCAGCAGCAGCAGCAGCAGCAGCAACAGCTACGCCGCTGCGCCGCTACGCCGCTGTGTTGTTTTTTAACGCTGCGCCGCAGCAGCAGCAGCAGCAGCAGCAGCAACAGCAGCACCAGCAACAACAATAACCAAGGTTTTTTGTTGTTATTTTCGAACAAATTCTGAGTGATATAAATAACACTCGTATTCCTATGATGACCTTTCCTTGTAAACCATTCTACAATATGATCCGAGGCCTTTTTAGATCCCATGAGATCATCAAAGACTAACACATGACGTTTATGGGGATTAGATACTAAAACCTCGTCATCGTCAGGGTAATCGTAGACGAATTTGACTTTAGGCTGAAGACTTGCATAAGCTGATTGCCATTCTCTATATACCCATACGATACGCTCAGGAGGAGGATCAATGATGCATTTTTGAACCAATGTTTTGACAAATTCAGTTTTACCACTTCCTGAAGGACCTGCTACCATAGCCGAAAATGGGTGTTTAAAGTGTAAATGTTGACACTCGGTGGATGTTAGCTCTCGACACATGTTGAGAAATGAATGTTGCTGTTGTTGTTGTTGTTGTGTTGAGGTGGTGGTGGTTGCTGCTGCTGTTGCTGCTGCTGCTGCTGCTGCTGCTGCTGCTGCTGCTGCTGCTGCTGCTGGTCATGTTTGTGTTTCACGTGTCTTTTTAAATCGTGAGCCCAAACATACGAGTTTAGACATAGGTCGCAAGTGTACATCTTGTCTGTTCGACCTCCTCGGAGTAAATGAATGGAATAGATTTTGTTTTACTTATATGTGAATGTAAAGTTCTCATTGCGTATGCATATAATACGATTACCAATATACGAAAATGAATAATATGATTGATAATGTGCGTGAGTATTTATTAAATTGTTTTTGCTTCCTCCTGAAATAGCGAAAACAACACTTTAGATTTTATTTCATCTACGCCGCTACGTCGCTGCGCCGCTGCGTGATTTTGCTGCTGCTGCTGCTGCTGCTGCTGCTGCTGCTGCTGCTGCTGCTGCTGCTGCTGCTGCTGCTGCTGCTGCTGCTGCTGCTGCTGCTGCTGCTGCTGCTGCTGCTGCTGCT
>JAAZYN010001181.1 GCA_014239625.1 Myxococcales bacterium
GTCACGACCGGGTGGGTGGATCACCACTTCGGCCAGGCGCGCGTGGAGGACGGTGGCGCGGGCCTCGTCATCCACGTCCGCTGTGAACCGGGTCGGTTGGCCAGGGGCGACGAGGCCATTATCGTCGAGTTCGATGCCGGCGCGAACTCATTTGTCGTGACCCCGACCCGGGAGCTGCTCGGTCCGAGCGACGCCTGACCTTCAACCGGGTGGCCCCGAGCGCCCTGCCTGACGCCAGACCTCGGTGGAGCTGGGCTGCAGAGCGGTCGGTCGCCGCTGTCGGTGCAGCGAGAGCGGAGCGGCCCGTAGGAGGTCGTCGGAGGACGCGTGGCTGCGGAGGTGAGCTTCTGCCATTCCCAGTGTTCGTGTGCATCCGGCTCGCTGCCGGCGAGCCATCGGTGTCGCTGGCAACGACCGGGCGCGCAGGACGGGCAGCGTCAATTCAGGCTCGATGGGACGCCGCCAGGGTCAACCTGACTCGCGCTTCGGCAGGGCGTCGCGGGCGGCCGTCAGCTGCCGAGTCAATTATTTATATTAATATCTGTAATGGCGATACTGAGGGTATATAGCTACTGGTTATGGATGGCTGCCACGAAATCGGGGAATTCGTTCGGATGGCTTGCCGGTTCCCTGCCCGATCCTAACCTCCGGAGGTGCCACTGAGGTCAGGTCTACACGGAGGTAGTCGGTCCAGCAGATGTCGTCGTTTCTCACCGAGATACTCGCGTTCCCCACGATTGTGTTCACCCTGGTGCTGGCCCTCGCCATCATCTACTGGCTGGCGGTGCTGGCTGGCGTCGCCGACATCGCGGCGCTGCATGGCGGCGCGGCGGATGATCTTGCGAGGGAGCCCCGGCCAGCGGATGCCAGCGACGCGCCACGCGCCCCCGTCGCCATCCGTCTGTCCGCGTTCGCGCTCTTCGGTTGGGTCGGCTCTTTTCTGATCGTCCACAACGTCGTGGATGATCCCACGAACGTTGGCGTGGCGTTGAGCTTTGGCGCGGCCACCGTGGGAGTCCTCGCAGGGGCGGCCATGGCTCGCCTCGTGAGCCGCCCTGTAGCGAGGCTGCTGGCCGTCGATCGGCCTGTCACCTCTGGCGACCTCGTGGGGCGCGAGTGCA
>JAAZYN010001182.1 GCA_014239625.1 Myxococcales bacterium
CGTGTTTCGACCGATCGGGGCCCATGCGTCCGTCCTCGCGTCCGTCGGCCAGATCCACTCGGCTGACCATCAGCGCCAGCTCCGGGTCGGTGGCCCCCAGGCGCGCCTTCAGGATCTCCCAGAGGGCCTCGACCGTGAGCTCCAGGCGCTCGATCCGCCGTGTCGACTGGGCCAGCTCCTCCGAGCTCTGCTGATGCAGGTCCAGCGCTCGATCGGCCGCCGCCTCCACGGAGTTGATGTCGTTGCGCTGGCGAACTTCATTGTCAAACATGTGGTCCCAGAACGACACGTCGAGCACCTCCTCTAATTACCGCGCGCGACCGTATCACAGATCATCGTCGGTGATGTCTGGCGACCTCATGTCCCGCGTGTCGCCGGCGGCTCGGCGTGGCCCGACCCGGCCCGCGGAGCGTCGCTCAGCCCAGGGCTGCGGGTCCGCCGGTCGCCGCTGAAGGACCGTGCACCATGTGGGTCCGCGGGATCACGGTGGCAGGCGCTGAGCCAGGACGTAGGGTCGGACGATCACGAACTGGAACCGCCGCTCCTCGTCCACGCACCAGCTGGCCAGGTCGCCCAGGGACGGTTTGGCCAGCCGGCCCGACTCGATGAAGTCGGTCACCGCGTCCACGTCGTCTTCGGCGATGGCCACCGCCGCGTCGAGCAGGTCGAGATCCGCCGCGGCGACGACGAGGGCGCCGCGGCGGTGGTGGGGCAACAGCGCGTCGGCGCTCACGTGACTGATCTCGCCACGCAGTTTGGCCCGGAGGTCGCCACGCCGATAGCTCTCGGTCATGGCGACCCCATTACCACGCTGTCGCCGCCGATGTCCGCCTCAGAATGTCGTGCTGGTGCACTCCCCGTCGTGGGCCTTCTGGGCTTGAGCCGCCTGGCGATCGCAGTCGTTGCTGAAGGTCGTCCCGTCGCAACTGCAGACCGGCATCCACACGTCGGGGCAGGCCTCCGGGATCGCCGTGCACTCCCCGCCCAGGTCGTCGACGTTGCACATCCCCGGCGCGTATTCGCAGAATTGACCCTCGGCGCAGATCGCGCCGATGAAGCCGCCGCAGCTCACCGCACACTTGCCCTCGTAGGCGACGCT
>JAAZYN010001183.1 GCA_014239625.1 Myxococcales bacterium
AGCTGTGGCTTCTTTAAAATGCGTCATCAAATGCTGCGGATTTTCCGGATACATCTGTCGAGCCAAGGTCATGACTTGTTGTTTGTCGATAGGATTGTTGAATAAGACCAAGTAGTGACAATTTCGTCTTTGAGTAGGATCTTTGTTATAATACAGGTTTTGGTTAATAGCGATGACTGATAAATTTCTATGATGACTTCCTTCCGTAAATAACTCGTTGATACGGGAATCTTTCGATGCTGTTGACATCAAATCGTCCAAAATGACAAGATTTCTTGTACTAGGGTTAATAAAAGAATCTTGTTCTAGGTCAATAGGAATTCCCTGTACGAACTCGACCCTAGGGTACACAGATTTTCTGATGTCATCGTATAATGGTTGCCAGCGTTTGTAAAGCCAAATGATTCTTTGAGGTGCTGGCGAGACCTTCGTCAAACAGTTTTGAAGAAGATCCTTCACAAAGTATGTTTTCCCACACGAGGTTGGCCCCGACACATTAGCTGTAAATGGATGTTTGAAGACAAAGTCTTCCCTCTGTTGCTGCTGCTGCTGCTGCTGCTGCTTTTGCTGCTGCTGCTGCTGCTGCTGCTGCTGCTGCTGCTGCTGCTGCTGACAGTGTTTATGTTTCTTATGTCTATTCAAATCATGACCCCAAGCATATGATCTTAGACAAAGGTCACAACTATACATGTTTCCGTTTTAATATTTTTCTTCTGATTGGCCTCTTATAACTTTCAACACAATGATGGTGGAGATAATGTTTTATAGTGGGTTTTTAATGAAGAGATTTATCTCGTCCGACATGCTCAGTAATTTAGTCCATTGATTCATTGATAAATATATTCCGATGATACTCGGCTTATCGTTGGTAAACCTTCTAATGTCAATTCGAGTGTCTCCTTCATATTCACAAACGGTCAAGGCCATATCGAATGATACTGGAAATATTCGAAAGATGTCACACAAAGTACTGTTCTGGATAATATCCTGATATGCGACAGAGTAGGTTGTCGTCGATGTTGTATTGTTTCCATGACACGAATAGTTTACTGTACTGACGACGGTGACGGATGTAATACTAATTGATACAAGTACAA
>JAAZYN010001184.1 GCA_014239625.1 Myxococcales bacterium
CACTTCGAGCGACGCGGTGTGCTCTCCTGTATCGACGGGCGGCACGTGGAGCCGTTCGCTGGCGCTCCTGGCGGGGATATGGGCGAGCTCGTTGTGCTCTTGAGCGCCCTCGAAGAGGAGCTCGGGCGCGAGCTCTGGGCCTCCGAGGTGTTCACGTGGCTGAGCGCGCACACCGAGCGGTTCGGACCATTCTACCTCCACACCGACCGCAGCGCCATCGCCGAGGCCAGCAAGCGCGCGGGTGTCGTGTGGAGCGAGCGGCCCACACGCCATGATCGGGTCGCGCTGCTCGACGCGTTGAGTGACGCCGCGTGCCACGGCTGTGGCCATCTGGCGGCCATCCTCGCGGACCCGGACGGCTACCGCGTCCGGTACGAGCTCGCGGTGACGTTGATTCGTGGATTTTTCATCGCTCTGTGGGGTGGCGATCCACAGATGACGCTGAGGATCTTGGAGGGTCCACACCGTGAGAGCGCCGTCGTGATCTACGAGTCGGCCGAGGTCCTCTCGCCGGAGACGGAGCTCAGCCTCCACGTCAGCGATCAGGGCGAGGGTCCGACCTTCTCGTTGCACGCCGCCGCGGTCGACTACATGCGTCGCAAGAAGGTCGGTTGGGTCGTCGAGCGCATGTCCCTGGACGACGCGACGTCGTCGTCGTTGCTGGCGACCGTCAACCGCCTCGGGGCTCACCAGCTCGACAAGACGCTGGCCGTCGTGGCGAGCGGGTTGCCCACCCACCGCGTGCAGCACCGCTGGCGCTGACGACGGCCCGCTGGATGCAGAGGGTCGCCGCACCTGCGGGTGACCTCCGGGTGTTTCATAACACTTCGAGCGAAACCGAGGAGGCATAGTGCCGACGGGCGTGGCGCAGACCGCCAGGCCGGCAACTCCTCACGTCTCGACAGACTCCGGCTCATGCGTTAGGAGCTGCGGCGCTTTCACAGCGCCCTCCCTGAAGCCGAGGGGCGGTACGTTTCGCACAGCAACATCGGCTTGCAGTAAGCGCCATCGCGCCATCACTGGCACCAGCGCGTCGCTCGACACCTGTTGAGGAATGCGGGCTACGCGCCCGGTGACCTTTACCCC
>JAAZYN010001185.1 GCA_014239625.1 Myxococcales bacterium
GAAAAATAGAGCAAGTTGCGGAAGTATCGATGCGCCGCCATCGGACGCCCAAAGCCGTCAGAACAGACCAGAGAGGCTTTTGAGTGGCAATGTCCGCGCTGGGGGGCTGAACTGACGTTGACGACCGAAGGCCAGTAGGCAAGCTGAACATCATCAACTCAATGGGGCCGTTCCCGACGATGAATTACATGGCGACACTTTCCCTGATCGTGGTCCTGGCCAGCCTGACTCACCCGTGCGCCGGCACGGCTATCGCAGCCCCCCTGCCGCACGCAGACCTTGTCGACAAGCTCTTCCAGGCTGGGAACTTTCCGGCGGATGACGCGCTGGCCAAGCTGGGGAAAGCGGCGCACCCAGCCCTGCTGGCTGCGTTGAAGCAGCAACGCATCCAGGCGCCGTACAAGGCCAACAACGTCAGGTACACCGCCGTCGGGCGTATCGCCAAGCTGCTCGGACGCCACCATCCGGACGACACCTGCAAGGCGCTCGCCCTCGCGGCGCGGTCGAAGCATCAGGCCGTGCGTATCGACGCCTACCAGGCGGCTGCGGAGCTCGGGCGAGATAGCTGCCTGAGGCTGGTGACCACGGCGCTCGGTGAGACCGACAGCCACGTCATCGGCATGACGATGTACGGGGTGGTCTCGGGCCTCCGCAAGGGAGCGCAGGACGGCTACAAGCGCGGCCTCGTCCCAGCGTTGAGGAAGCTGGTCACCAAAGACAACGTCCCCGACCAGGTCGCTGGGGCGCTGCTCTTCCTGGACCGCAAGCGCTCCATCAAGCTGCTCCTGTCCAGAGAGCTGTGGCGACCCCAAAACCGGGGCCTGAACTCGGTGATCAAGGAGCTGACGCTCTACGAGGTTCCGATACCGGCCAGTATGCTCGCCCGCATTCTCAGCGCCACCGCCGCGGGTGCAGCGAAGGAAGCTTACCCCGACAAATACACCTTCTGCGCCGCGCTGGTCGCGGCGGCGTCCTGCGCACTCGCGGCCGAGCTCTCGGCCTGCGCGGCCAGTTGCCGCTCCGCGGCCTGCGCGGCGGCCAGGGCCGCGGCCTGCAGCTCCGCCACGGCACGCTCG
>JAAZYN010001186.1 GCA_014239625.1 Myxococcales bacterium
GGCTTGGGCCTCGCGTTCGAAGCGCTCCAACACCCGGTGCGCGGCGGCCGGTCCTGCACCCAGCACCGCGGTCCGGATCAGCTTGATGGCCGCGGGGCGAGCGAGCAGGCGGTGTTGGGCGAGCCACACCTCGCCCATGCCTCCACTGCCCAGTTGCCGGACCAGCCTGTAGCTCCCCATCTCGCGGGCCTCGGCCACCTCAAGGTTCATCCGGTTCAGGAGATACGCCAAGCCGACGCCGATGCCAGCGGCGATGAACGTCGGAGTCAGGAGCCAGGCGACGAGGTTACTCGGCAGGTCGGGGTTGCCCATGGCGATGGTGATCCACAGCCCCAGTGGGTCCGTAAGTGCGCCCAAGACCGCAGCTACGGCGAAGCGTCTGGGTGGTGTGGGGATCGCGACGGCGACGTACAGGACGAGCGCGATGAAGGGAGACATCCCACGCACCACGTCGCCCTCGTCGTATGGCAGCCAGTGCCGGTACAGCGACAACAGCAGGGACAGGGCCACCATCAGGGCGAGCCCCAGGTCGAGACGACGGAGCACCGAGATCGCCTCGTTGCGCGCCAGCCACCACGTCAACGCCGACAGGCCCAGGCCGATGGGGATCACGAACACGGGCCGGCTGGTGCCTGCCCGTACCCCCAGGTTGTCGGCCGCGAAGAGGGCCATTACTCCCGCGATCACGGCCAGGCCCATCAGCAGGATGCAGCTCATCGCCAGGCGGCGCGTCCCCAACGCCGCTATCCGCGTGGGCAGCGAGCTGACGCTGCCGGCGGAAAGCGACCGTCTCTTTTTGCGCAACAGGCTCTCGGGCGTGCCGTTCACGTCACCTCACGTTGAATCGTGCGGGGGGGACTATAGCCCAAGGGCCTTTCGCCGCCGCGCGAGACCCCGTTTGGAAACGTTCAACACGCGCCACGGTTCCAAACCAGCCGCTTCGGCGCGCTCGATCCCGTCCGCGATGGTCGCTGCGTCCATCTTCTCGGCCCGCGCCAGGATGGGGCGGCGGCCCACCAGCGCGTTGAGCGCCGGACGCGAGATCCCCAGGCGCTTCGCAGCGG
>JAAZYN010001187.1 GCA_014239625.1 Myxococcales bacterium
AAAGCGCCGAGGATCCCAAGCATGAGCCAGAGGTTGGTGAGAAATGGGGGCTAGCTTGCCACAGTCCTGTCATCCCCTGCGAAGGAGAAGTCTGTGGCCGTGTTTCAAGAGCCCGGCGCTGTGCGACGAGCGTCGCCCGGAGCCTCTGACGAGCCCGTCCACCGCCTATCCCGCAAGCCCCGCGGGTTGAGCTACGAAGAGGGCGCAGCGGCGCTGCGTCCCGGCGGCCCCGTCGAGGCTCAGCGGGCGCCCGAGTCACTCGTCTTGCCAGGGATCGGCGACCGCGTTCCCACCGACGAGGAGATCAAGCGCATGTCGGCGCAGTGGTGGGAGCGCCTGATGGAGTACTACGACCGCTGGGGACACTGGCCCTGGGAGCGCGGCCAGCAGCGCCGCGAGTACGTCTACGAGAAGGACCGGGAGCAGGACGTGCGCGACCGGGCCGAGTACCAGAAGGCCCGCGCCCTCATCGCGCGCGAACGCCGGGAGCGCGAACGCCGAGGCCGCGCTCCACAGTACTACTACCATGGCACCGCTGTCGCGAACCTGCACAGCATCCAACAGATTGGGCTCAAAGCCGGCGTCCGGCCCGGGTTGACCGCCAGGGCCTCCGCGTCTCGCAAGCCGACCAAGATCGACTCGACGCACGTCTTCCTGTACCCGGACGACAGCAGCAGCCGCCACGTCGCCGATCGCCTCAAGCAGGAGACGGCGCTGCTACGGGTGAACATCAACGCGCTCGACCCCGACCGGGTGAACATCACCGACTCGGAGCTGCAGTTCGGCGGCGTCATCGGCCCCGAGCTCATCGAGGTGAACATGGGCGACGGCACGTGGATGCCGCTGACCGACCTCACCTTCGTGAATCGACCCGTCCGCGGCGTCCCGGTGCCGCGCTGGCTTCTGCAGGACGATGTCGCGAGGACGCTCCCGGACGCTGACGACTCGGACGAATCCGACGACGACTTCGACGACGACTGGGTGTGACTCCGCCGGTCAAAACGGTTGATACCATCCTTCGGGGCTTGTTCGACCCAGCTTGTGCGTC
>JAAZYN010001188.1 GCA_014239625.1 Myxococcales bacterium
CCACGTGCATCGCGACCTGAGCGATGGACCCAGCGCCGCGGACTCGAGTCACGGCTGGGCGAGGCTCGGGCCGGCTCCCTGCGTCGCCGCTCGCGGGCTGGCTGAGGCGCGGTCGGTTCCACATGGCCCAGCCGCGCTCGCGCAGCGGCATCGGCGCGGGCTGCTGTGAGGTCTGCTTGGGGGATGGCTTGAGGTGTCGGAAATAGTGGGCTCCCGCGGCGCCGTAGAGCACGTAGCTGGCCCACAGGACCGACTCGTCGCCATACCGCTCGACGAGGGCGCAGCGGGCGCTGCGCAGCGCCATGCCGATGCTCGCGCCGGACAGCAGTGAGCGGTAGAGCGCCAGCGAGAAGTGGCACGCTGGCTCGTCGGGGACATCCCACAGTGTGCCCACATAGTGCTGTACCCCGACGAGCAACATGGCGTTGGCCAGGTTGTGAAGCATCTCGCCGCGTTCTGCGGAGACGAGGGGCTCGTTGACGGCCCCAGAACGGCACGCGTTGGAGAACACGAGACGGGGAAACGGCTGCCCCCCCGCCAAGTCAACGAGTTGTCGGGGGGTCAGGACACCGTCTGAGAGGAGCCAGCCTGTGGTGCCCGGCGCGTCGGGTTCGTGCTGCGCATGCCCGGCGTAGTGGAGCACATCGTACTCTCGAATAAGCTCCCGGACGTCGTCGACGGCCACCTCTGAGCTGTGAAGATCGACGGCCAGGCGCCGCCGCTTGAGGTCGAGCTCATCGCGCAGCGTGACCCCTTCGTAGTAGCTGCCCATGAGGTCGCCGCGGGGATCGCACAAGATGAGCATCCGCCAACGCTCTTCGGGCGCCGGCCGGGGTAGCCCCACCACCCGCTGCGGTGTGCGTACGATCCGGCCCACGCCGAAGGCGATCCCCAGAAACTCCTGACCGGTGTGGGCGAGCTCCCACGGGATGAACACCAGGTCGTCGTCGACGACGATTTGAAGCTGCCCGAACCCGGCGGTCCTCAGGGCGTCTTTCACCGGTCGAGGGAGCGCCTCGTCAAAGAGGAGGGCCCCGAGCT
>JAAZYN010001189.1 GCA_014239625.1 Myxococcales bacterium
ACGCGCCTGTACATGGAGGCGAGCAAGAGAGGCAAGGACCCTGCGCGGCTCAAGCGCATCGCGCAGCGAGTCAGACGGAACCGGGACAGCGTGACCGCCCTGTCGAAGCTCCCCGCCGCCCTCGCGCCGTGGGCCAGGTCCACCCTGTATGCGACGCCCAATGGATGGCGAAGCCTCGACAAGACGTTCAGCGGGGGCACCTTGGACGACAAGGTGGCTCGACACGTCATCAATTGGCACCGCTGGCCCAAGTCCTTGATGCTCGTCAACAACACGCCGACCTGGGCGCTGAGCGGGCACTATTATCTGTGGACCGGGCTGCGCTCGGACCGCTATCGCAGCGACGAGATCCACTACATGATCACGCGCCTCGACCGGCGCCCGTCGATGAAGCAGCGCGGGCTACTCATCCACGGTTCGACCCCCACGCGGGACCTTTCGGCCAGCTTCACGGTGGTCCGCGCCCTCGACACGGTCTTTGTGACCAAGCAGTCCGACCGGGACAAGGCAGCCTGGGCGCAGCTCGGCGAGGGTCGCTTCGCCTCGGTGAGTTTCCTGTTCGGGGTGCGCGACGTCGAAGCCAAGGGCGACGACAGCAGCCAGTCGCGCCGCCGCGGCATCGCGACCCCGCCCCGACCGATGACCGGCTATGCCGTCCGGATCCACCGCAACAACGTTGAGCTGGTCAGCTTTACCCAGGCTTGGGCGAGTCGGAACAGGATGGGCAGAGAGAGCCGGTACCTCACGCCGGCGTTCGAAGACAAGGTGTTGAAGACGTGGACCACGCCCGCGGTCAAACAGGACACGTTCAAGGTCAAGGTGTCGCGCAAGGGGGCTTCGGTGACCGTCTCCATTGGGGGCTCCAGCTGGTCAGCGACCGTGCCCCCGTCCCTGGGCTTCGCTGGATTTCATTTCTCGGGCACCGGCTACGCGTCGGTTCGCAAGCCGACCCTTCGCTAGCCCGCATAATTCATGGCCCTTCGGCTGCAACCGGCGGATCCGCAGCGCTGACGGGTGCGT
>JAAZYN010000118.1 GCA_014239625.1 Myxococcales bacterium
CCTTGAGCGTTGCCCTCTATGGGCTCTACAGGGCGTACGTGGAGGCCGAGCAGGCGGCTGATCATATGGCCGCCGCCCTGTCGAGCGCGTTCGGTCCCGACGCCCCAGAGAGCGCCGAACCCTTCGACATGCCGCGCTGGCGCGACATCGTCTCCCCGTTCAGCCCTCATCGCTCGGACGTCGTGACGGTCAAGAACGTCGCCTACCATGCCGAACATGGCCAGCGCGGAATGCTCGATCTCTTCTATGGCGCGGCGTCGGGCTGCTCGCCGCTGCCGGCCCGCGGCGAGCCCGTCGCGCGGCCCGTGTTCATGTACATCCACGGCGGCGCCTGGGCGATCTCGAAGAAAGAGCATCAGGGCCTGCCGCTGCTGAACCTGCTGGCGAGTCGCGGCTGGATGTGCGTCAGCATCAACTACCGGCTCAGCCCGCGGGCCACCTTCCCCGACCACCTCATCGACGTGAAGCGGGCGCTGGCGTGGACCAAACAGAACATCGCCCGGTTCGGTGGCGACCCCGATTTCATCGTCATCGCCGGCGGCTCCGCCGGGGGGCATCTCGCCGCCCTCGCCGCCCTGACCGCTGATGATCGAGGCTATCAGCCGGGTTTCGAGGAGGTAGACACTGCGGTGCAGGGGTGCGTCCCTCTGTACGGCGTCTTTGACCTGACCGAGCGGCACCGGCATTGGCATCACGGGTGGATGCACCTGTGGATGGAGCGGCTGGTCATCAAGCAGAAGCTCCACGATGCGCCTGCCATCTTCGAGGCTGCGTCGCCCATCGACCACCTCGAGCCGGGGGCTCCTCCGTTCATGGTGGTCCACGGCAGCCAGGACTCGCTGGTGCCGCCCGCCGAGAGCGAAGCGTTCGTCGCCGCGTATCGACGCACCCTGGGCGACGGCGCGGTGCTGGCGATGGTGCAAGGCGCGCAGCATGCCTTCGATGTCTTCACGTCGCGACGCACGCTGCTGGTCAACCAGGCTATCGCGCGCTACGCAGAGGGGTTGTGGCGTCGCCACGAGCCCCGCCTGCAGTTGGTCAGCGCGCCGCGCTTGAGCCTGGTGCGGTCCGGCGGCGCCGCGCGTCGAGTGCGCCGCGAGGTGGGCCGGTGAAGGCGGCAGATGTGGCTGGCGAGAGCGACCCGCTCATCGCGCGCGAGGGTGTGGAAGTCGGTTGGCGAGACCGGTAGGGTACGCGTCCCCGTCGCGTCGGCGATGCGGCGGGGCTTTAGATCGAGGAGGGAGAGTATGTCGAGGCGATGGACTCTGGGAGCGCTGCTGGTAATGGTCGGGCCGTGGGCGTGCTCCAGTGACGGCGAGGGGAACGCGGGCACCGGGATCCAGGGCGACCTGGTGGCCGCCGAGGACCTCCCCGGGATCGACGCCGCGCGCGATGACGGCCCCGCGCCCGACGTCACGCTCGAGCCCGGGGCGATCGGTTGGCCCTGCGTCGAGAACATCGACTGTAACAGCGGCTACTGCGTCCCCGGCCCGGAGGGCTACGTCTGCACCCGGACCTGCGACGAGGAGTGTCCCGACGGCTATCAGTGCAAGGGAGTCGAGGGCGGCAGCTCGGACATCGTCTTTTTGTGCGTCCCCATCGTTCAACACAACTGCACGCCATGTCAGGCCGACTTTCAATGCGAAGGGGGGGTCTGTCTGAGCGTCGACGGTGACAGCCGCTGCGCCTCGACGTGCAGCAGCAACGATGAATGCGACACCGGCTACGTGTGCGCTGGGGATCCCAACCAGGTCAGAGAGGGGAGCTGGTGTCAACCGGAGACCTCGAGCTGCAGCTGCAACGCCCAGGTCGATGGCGGACAGCGCTCGTGTCAGTGGGCCAACGCGATGGGGACCTGCGTCGGCGTCGAGGTGTGTGACCCGACCAAGGGCTGGGGGGATTGCACCGCCACGGAGCCTTCGCCCGAGCTGTGCGACGGGGTCGACAACGACTGCAACGGGTTGTGGGACGACGGGCTGACCGACGGCGGGGCTTGCGCCAACGAGACACCGGGGGTGGGGACCTGCGACGGCACGCAGGTCTGCCTGGGCTCCCAGGGTTGGGTGTGCAACGCGCCGACGCCGGCAGCCGAGGCGTGCGATTACAAGGACAACGACTGTGACGCGGAGATCGACGAGGACTTCAAATCGCCCGAAGGGCTGTACGTGCATTTTCAGCACTGCGGTGAGTGTGGACTGAGCTGCGCGGTGGGCTTCCCGAACTCGGCGGCCACCGAATGCGTCGTCGTGGGCGGCCAGCCGTCCTGCCGAATCATCGATTGCCTGCCGGGCTTCGAGAAGATCAACGACGTTCAGTGTGTCGACACCGGGGCCTCGCTGTGCCAATCGTGCAGCAGCGCGGGCGACTGTTTCAGCGACACCCCGTGTCTGCAGTTGGGTGACGGCCAGTGGTGTGGCAAGAACTGCGCTTCGGGGGCTGATTGTCCGGCCGGGTTCTCCTGCGCGTCGGTGTCCGAGTCCGCGACCACCCAGTGTGTCCCCGACTCCAACGCCTGCAGCTGCAGCGCCGCCAATCTGGGCGTCGCCAAGGGCTGCTCGGAGACCTACACGCCCAGCGACGGGACCCTGCCGAGCACCACCTGCATCGGTCAGGACGTGTGCGAGGCGGGCGGCTGGAGCGGCTGCCAGATGCCGGATGAGGAGTGTGACAGCGTCGACAACGACTGCGATGGCCAGATCGACGAGGACTTCAAGGACTCCAGCGGCGACTACTCGAGCCTCGACCACTGCGGCGCCTGCGGGATCAGCTGCTTCGCGTTCGTCCCGCCCAACGCGGCGCCCACCTGTGACGGCGCCGGCGCCGGCGCCGCCCAGTGCGGCTACAGCTGCACCGGCGACTACGTGGACGTGGACGGGCTCAGCGACAACGGCTGCGAGTGCCTCCCGGTGAGCGGTCCCGACTTCCCCGACAGCTTGGGGACCGACAGCAACTGCGATGGGGTGGACGGAGAGCTGGATAACGCCATCTTCGTCAGCAAGGCCGGCGATGACAGCAATGACGGCAGCCTGGAGGCGCCGATGAAGACCATCCAGGCGGCTATCGCGCGGGCCGACAGCCAGAACAAGCGCGACGTCCTGGTGGCTACGGGCGCCTACCAGGAGTCCGTCCAGATGGAGAATGGGATCAGCGTCTACGGCGGCTACAGCGCCACCTTCGACGTCCGCGACGCCACCGCCTACGAGGCGGTCATCATCGGGCAACCCTTTACCGTCGCCAAGCCCGGCGCGGTCAACATCGACAACGTGGGGTCGCAGGCGACGACCTTCGACGGGTTCACCATCTTCGGCGCCGACAACCCCGACCCCAGCGGCAGCAGCTATGGGATCTTCATCTACAGCCCGGGGAGCAGCCTGACCGTGAGTCATAACGTGGTCTACGCGGGGGATGGCGGCAACGGGAGCTCGGGTGAGCCGGGCGACGGCGGCTCCGGGGGGGCTGACGGCTCGCCAGGGCTCGACGGAAAGAACGCGGATGGCCTGTGCGACGAGGGCGACCACGGTCTCGGCGGCGCAGGCGCTCCGAGCTCGTTCGCGCCGCAGGTCGGCGGCGCCGGCGGCGCGCGGGTCTGTCCGCAGCTGGTGCTCTTCAACCAGAACGTGAACACCTTTGACCAGACCACCGATCCCGAGGGTGACGATGAGCTCCAGCACGGGCAGCCTGCGCCGGCGGGAGCGGCAGGCGGTCAGGGCGGCTGGCACAGTCAGGTCGGGCCATCCGGCTGTGGCATCTGTTCGTCCTACGACGGCGCTCATTTCGGCGCGGGGCAAAACGGTGAAGATGGCGCCGGTGGTTCCAACGGGTCTGCAGGCTCGAGCTGCGGCTCGAGCCTGGGCAGCGTGTCCGCTGGCCTCTGGGTTCCACCGGTGGCTGGCGCCGGCGTGGGTGGTGGCGCCGGTGGTGGCGGTGGTGGCGGCGGTGGCGGCGGCGGGACCGACAAGTGGTATCCGGAGTGCACGAGCAACAACGAGTCCGTCGGCGGCAGCGGCGGCGGCGGCGGCGCCGGCGGTTCGGGGGGTACTGGCGGAGAGCCCGGCACTGCGGGTGGAGGGAGCTTCGGCGTCTTCATCGTCTCCGGGAGCGCGCCCGCGTTCTTTGGTAACACGATCTATCGCGGCCGTGGCGGAGATGGCGGCGGTGGCGGCGCGGCTGGCATTGGCGGCACGGGCGGGTTGGGCGGCACGCGCGGTGCGGCCCACGCCCCGGGTGAGGCCGTCGAATGGGCCGCTACCTGCTCCGAGGCGGGCGGCGATGGTGGCGAAGGCGGCGCCGGTGGTCACGGCGGCGGTGGCGCCGGCGGCTGCGGTGGAAACGCCTACGGCCTTTACCTGCACAACGTGAGCGGCAGCTTCTCGAACAACAGCTTCCCCCCCAGTGGCGTTGGCGGCGCCGGCGGTCTTGGAGGCGCGAGCTACGGCATCAGCGGCCCGGCGGGAGCGAGCGGGACATCCGCGGCCAACAACTGACAGGGGCGAGGGGGCAGCTCCGGCGCCCGTGGCTCCGGATCCACTCAGGCGTTACAGTGCTCTTCACTGCGCAGTCAATCCGTGGGGTGGTCATGACGACAACAGGGAGCATAGGCATGTTTAGTGGGCTTCGGCTCGCCTTGCTGCTCTCGGTCTCGGGGTGTATCACCTTGGAGCGTGGAGAGCCTCTGGAGGCGATGAGCGACGCCTCGGACGCGGCGTCGCAGGTGGATCTTGGCGAGGTCAACGGGGGCGCCGACGTTGACGCCGACGTGGCAGGGGACGCGCCTCGAGCCTGTCCGGCATGTCCGGTTAGCGATGGCTGCAGTGATTGGGTGTGCGACCCCTCCTCGGGGCAGTGCCAGATGACCAACGTGCAGCCCGACGGGACCCCCTGCGGGGCGACCGTGGTTGGCGGATGCGGGCGGTCATCGGGCCAGAGCTCCTGTCAGGCTGGCGTTTGCCCTCCGGGCCGCGGCGGGGCTCCTCTCCCCGTGGAGTGTTCCCAGGACCTCGACTGCGACGCGGCCAGCGCGTGCCAGCAGGCCCGCTGTAACGCCGCCTGCTCCTGCGACTACCTGCCGATCGAGGGCGAAGGCTGCTGCGACCCTGACGGTGCCTGCGCGGAGTGCTTCAGCTGCGCGGCCAACAGCAACACGTGCGTGCCCATCCCCGACTGCGTCGGCTGGTGTGACGTCGACAGCGACTGCGATGACGAAGACCCGTGCACCAACGATCAGTGCGACCCCAGTACGGGGGAGTGCACCCACTTTCCGGGCCCCTGTCCGGGCCCCTTCGAGTGCAAGAGCGCCGGCGTGGTCACCGCGGCGGTTGCCGCTGCCGCCGCGCCCGGGCCGGCCAAAGTGCGCGGGCTGGCGGCGCAGGGCCTGATGAACGCCGACTGCGCGCCGATCGATTGCCCCGCCGAGGAGCAGGTCGGGTGCACGTCGCCGATCCATCTCGCCAGCCAGGGGGTGGAGCTGGGCACCCTGTTGGCCCAAGCCGGCCCCGATCCGTGGAGCTGCGACAAGAGTTGCGGCCCGACCGCGTGTGATCCCGTGGTGGCGGGGACCGAGTATTGGATGGGCGGTCACCTCATGTCCGTCGGCCAGGCGGGCGTAGACCCTGGCGGCGGGCCTGCGTCCGTCCTGCAGGTCGGTCACTGGTGCATCGCCATCAGCGAGCTGGGCCTCGGCGGATCCTACCAGGGCGTATTGACGCTGTCCGATGGCGGGACGCAGCTGGTCGAGGAGGTCACGGCGGTGGTCGCCGTAGCCCCTTCGGAACCAGCGACGATCACTGTGACCGGCGCGACCCTCGAACATACGGTCAGCGGCACCGCAACGCTCGTGCCGGCGCAGGGAGAGGTCTCGGCCACGCTGCAGTTCCAGACCAAGATGATCCCGGTGACCGCCGTCGCTGGCGCCTCGCTGACGCTGACGAGTGACCAGAACACCCTCAGCGGCGTGTTCTACAGCGTGACGGGGACGCTGTTCGACGGCGGCTCGCTCACGCTGACGAAGATCGCTGCGCCGCCGTCTCCCTGACGGGTGGACAGGCGGCGCCGCTCATTATATGGCACAGCTATGAAAAGCCGTGTCAGCGTCGTCGCCCTCCTCCTGATCATCCCAACAGTCCTGGTGGGCTTCGCCGCGTCCAGCGCCCTGGCCGCCGCCCACGCCGAACCGGACAAGGACAGGTGGCTCATCGAGACCTGGGGCGTGCCCGCGTTCTCGGCACCGCTCAAGACCACGGGGCTGTCGATCGACACCAAGGCGCTGGCCAGCGCGTCGGCGGACACCCCGTTGGCGTCGGTGGTGGCGGCGGCGTTGAAGGCCGAGGGTGACAAGAAGGCCACCTCGGCGGCCAAGCGCAAGGCCTGGTGCGACACGCTCAAGACCGCCGTTCGGATGCCCAAGGCCCTGGGGGGCACCTTGAGGTCGGCGTGCGCTGGCGCTCAGGCCCGCGTCAGCGCTGAGACGCAGCGCTTCATCGCCCTCCACGTGAGCCACTCGGAGCTGGCTCGGTATGCCAGCGTCACGAAAGCCTCGGCCAAGACCAAGGCCGCTTTGGCCAAGGCGTTCCTCAAGGCGTTCAGCGACTTCAAGGGGCACGGGCTGGTCAAGGACGCGGCCAAGGCCGCTGGGGCCTGGAAGAAGGACAAGCCGCACACCTTGGAGAACGCCCAGGATATGGCGGAGCGCGCGTGCGACGCGGCCAACGGGCTATCGTGCGTGGTCGCTGGGATCATCTTGGAGGACCGCGCTCGCGGCGCCGCCCGTAACGCCAGGATGACGGCCAAGATGGCGGCCAGGCGCTATGAGCAGGCGTGCACCATCGGCGACGACCTCGGTTGCATGCACAAGGCGCTGTGGATGTTTCGTCGGGGGGACGCCGCCTCGGGTGAGTTGGCCGGCGCCACGCAGCAGCTGCGTTCGTCCTGCGAGCGACAGCACGGCGCGTCCTGCCATCAGCTGGCTCAGCTGTACCGTCACGGGATCTCGGTGAAGAGGAGCCACGAGCAAGCCCAGCGATACGCTCGCGCTGGCTGCGCCGCTGGCGACGGGGACTCTTGTGCCACGCTGGCGGACGCGGCGCTGCAGGCGCGCAGCCCCGACCCGGCGTCGGCCAAGGCCGAGTTCGCCAAGGCATGCCGCTGGGGGGCGGCCCGCGGGTGCGCCGGCCAGGCCTCCATGAGTGAGGCCGGGATGGGCACCAAGCGCGACCTCAAAGGGGCGTTCAGAGGGTACATCGGGGCGTGCGCGGCGGGGTCTGGTGTGGCGTGTGAGCGCGCGGCCACGATGCTCGAAGCGGGCAAGGGGACGCGGAAGAATGTGCGCCGGGCGTGGGACATGTGGGCCCGCGGGTGCGTGCTCGGTTGGGGGCTCGCCTGCTCGAAGTTGGGCGGCGTGCTGGCGTCCGGCCAAAAACCTCTTACCGCGAAGCACTATCGGTTGGCCTTCGCGCTGACCTCGGATGGCGCGAGCCGACGGTCACGGCGCGGCGTGCGTGGCGCTGGCCGGGTTCTATGAGCGCGGTCAGGGGACCGCGACGGACCATCCCAAGGCCATCGCCCTGTACGACGACGCCTGCAAGGGCCGAGCGGCTGGGCTGAGCGCCTACCCGACCCACGGCCCGGCGTCGACGGTGCAGGTCTCGGTGGGTCGCTCCGCGGTCAAGCTGGCCGGCAGGTCGGCGGTCAAGCCCATGCACGGGCAAGGGTGCGTCGAGCTGGCCCGCATCTATGAGAACGGGGTCGGGGTTCGGCGCGACGCGACCAAGGCTGTCGAGGTCATCAACACGGCCTGCAGAGCCGGCGCCGCTGAGGCATGCGGTCAGCTGGGCGAGTATCACCGGCGAGGAGTGACCGGCGCGGTGGATCTCAAAGCCGCGATGGCGGCCTTCGAGCGCGGGTGTACGCTGGGGCATTGGGCGAGCTGCAGCACGCTGGGCTTCATGCACCTGATGGGGCTCGGGGTGGCCAAGGACGGCGGCAAGGCCCTGCCGTTTTTGACCCGGGCTTGCGACAACGGGCTGCAGCAAGCCTGCACGCACATCGCGACCATCTACTTCACGGGCAACGGCGTCACCAAAGACCAGAAGAAGGGCATGGGGATGTACGCGAAGGCGTGTAAGCGGGGCCACGCGGTGGCCTGTGCCAACCTGGGGTTCAACCACCTGGCGGGCGTGGGTACGAAGAAGAGCGCCTCATCGGCCCTCAAGTTCTTCAAGAAGGGCTGCGAGCTCCAGCATCGCTTCTCCTGCGCCGAGCGTGACAAGCTCGCCAACAAGTGATCGGGTCCTGACGTCGAGGCCAGGCGCTCGTCGCACGGGAGCCCGCACGGACCGGAGGCGGGCAACGTCGTACTGCACGTACGTCGAGCCCGCCGGAGG
>JAAZYN010001190.1 GCA_014239625.1 Myxococcales bacterium
CGCCGCCCCCCCCAGGGATGCGCCCCACTCCGCTCCTCCCACAGCGACGCCCCCGGCCAGCGTGACGACCCCGAGATCACGCCACCGAGCGCGAAACAAGACGCAGAGCGCCACCGCGCCGCCCCCGATAGCGATGGCCTTGGCCCAGAGCTCGGCAGGGGCACCCGCGACGGGCAGCGTCGGCTCCGGGACGGCGCCTCTCAAGATCGCGTTGCCCAGCGCCACGCCCACGGCCATCTGTAACAGGGTCAAACCTCCCGCGGCAGCTCGCGCGCTACCCGACATGACGTGCCCCTGAGCCAGCTCGGACAGGGCGGTCGTCAACGAGAGCCCGGGCACCAGGACGATCAGGCCGGCGACGGTCAGCAGCTCCGCGCGCACAGGTAACCAGGCGGCCAACATGAAGGCCATCATCGCGGCCATCACGCTGGCGACAGGCACGAGCAGCCGAGCGGCGGCGGCGTGACGCCCCAGGCCGATGCTCAGCGCGCCGATCACCAAGCCGCAGGCAGCTGCCCAGGCGACGTCGAGCCACCCTCCGTGCATGAACAACGCGGCCGCAGGCGCTATCGCACCGAACGCGCCGACCTGAGCCCAACGCGGCGGGGTCGCGGCAGGCTCGTCGAGGACCTCGAGCAGCGCGGCGAGCTGCGTGTCGCCGCGCTGAATACGCCGGAGCAGCGCGTCGAGGCGAGCGACGCGGCCGAGATCGATGGGGCCCGCGTCGACCCGCAGCAGCTCCACTGCGCCGTCGCGAAAGGCCACGAACACCGCGGTCGGGGTCACAAACACCTGGGCCGGACGTCCCAACGCCTCGGCAACCCGACCGGTCTCCGCCTCCGTTCGGTGAGCCGGCAGTCCAGCCCCATGCAGGGCCAACGCTACCCGCCGCACGAGCTCTTCCGCTGATCTGTGCTCCATCATCCTCATGACACTCATACTATTCTGAAATAATCCTTAATTACGAATAAGTACCAATTGCATCTATTACTACCGAATAAAATTCGGTATAACTCGA
>JAAZYN010001191.1 GCA_014239625.1 Myxococcales bacterium
TGTCGCGCCGGGCGACTCCGTCGGCCGCCCCGGAGCGACGTAGTGACGGAGCGAGAGGCTACAGGATACCAACCCCCGGTTTGAAGCGACATAATCGCTAAAAACAATAAACAACCCAGGAGGTTGGTATGCATTATCTTGGCATTGATGTCGGCAAGAAGTCATCTGCGTTCTACGTCACGAACGACGCGGGATGTGTCGCGAAGGGCGTCATCCCGACGTCGGCGAAGTCTGCTTCCGATTTGGTGAAGGAGCTCAACACCTTGCAGGAGGGGGTGGAGGTCGCCATCGAGGCGGGCAATACCACGTTCGAGCTTGCCCGAGCCATGGAGGCTGCCGGGGCGACGGTCTTCGTGATTCACCCTCGGGACAACGCCATCATCGCGCTGAGCCGCAAGAAGACGGACGGAATCGACGCGAAGACGCTGGCTGATCAAGTCCGTCGAAAGCTGCTTCCCAACCAGATGGTGCACGTCCCATCGGTAGCTATCGAGGATCTGCGTCACCTGGTAGGCACCCGGGAGGCGTTGGTGACCAAACGAGTCGCCACCACCAATCAGGTGCTTCACATCTTGTCCCGCTACTCGCGCTTTCCCGCCAAAAGGGCGTTCAAGACCGCCATCGCGTGGACCCGACTCGCGGAGAATCTCGATGACCTGAGAACCGCCGACCAGGTCATCGTTGGCGGACATGCACGGCAGGCTTTGCTGCTCTGTCACCAGATTCGGGAACTCGAAAGAGCCATCGAGCAGCGTGTGTCCCAGTCGTTCGCCGACGAGGCGGAGCTGCTTCGCTCCATCCCTGGCTGCGGACCCGTGGTGACCTCCTCGATCATCGCGTGGTGCCATCCCATCACTCGCTTCGGGTCGGCACGCCACTTCGCCAGCTATGCAGGCCTCACTCCATCCGTGCGGCAGTCGGGTGCTCGCCTCGTCAACGGGGGAACCTCCCGTTCTGGCAACCGACGGCTCCCCCAGCGGGGGCGGGGGGGCGAATGAGAA
>JAAZYN010001192.1 GCA_014239625.1 Myxococcales bacterium
CGTCAGGCGCCGCGTGCACCTCCTCGTCCTGGACGAAGCGCCGTACATCCGCGGCCAGGGCGGCGACGTCCGGGTAGCGGTCCTGGGGCCGCAGCGCGGTGGCCTTTTGGATGATCGCCTTGAGCTCGCGGGCCACGGGCTCGCGTTTGTTGAAGAACTCGATGGGCCGCAGCTTGGCCTCGGCGGCGGCGAAGATGATCTGCATCACCTCGTCGCCCTGATACGCCCGCTGCAACGTCGCCAGTTCGTACAGGATGAGCCCCAGTGACACCTGGTCCGAGTGAGGGCCCATGGCGTTGCTGTCACCCCGCGCCTGCTCCGGCGCCATGTACAGCGGAGTGCCGACGATAAACCCATCGGTGGTCTCGTGCGCCTTGCCCGGCGCCACCTCCACGTCCGCGTCGATGTCCGGCTCGACCCCGACCAGGGTCGACAGCCCCCAGTCCATCACGACCACATCGTGGAAGGCACCGAGCATGATGTTCTCGGGCTTCAAGTCACGGTGGATGACCCCCCTGGAGTGTGCATAGGACATCGCGTCACACACCGCGACGAACTTCTCCAGCCGATCACCGAGGCCATACTCCTCGCCGACTCCGCCGACCTCGTATTGGCGTCGCGCCTCTGCCAGGTACTCCTGAAGGGTCTGTCCCCGAACGATCTTCATCGAGTACGTGAAGCGCCCGTCGTCGTCGACGTTAAGCTCATACACCGGGACGATCGAAGGGTGCTCCAGCTGCGCGGTGATCTGCGCCTCGATATAGAAGCGCCGGAGGTAGTGGTCGCCTCGCGCAGCTTTTCGAGGGTCGATGCTCTTTACGGCGACGGTGCGGCCGAGATCGCGCTCCTGGGCGACAAACACCTGCCCCATCGCCCCCTTTCCCAGCAACGCCAGCCGCTCGTACTTGGGCTTGAGGCGCTCGGCTGCTTGAAAGTCGCGAACGATCTCTTCGCCGAACTCCCCGAGCACGACGGGAGCGCT
>JAAZYN010001193.1 GCA_014239625.1 Myxococcales bacterium
GGCGGCGTCCCTTCGGGCTTGAATTGACGCTGCCAGTCCTGCGCCCGCCTGTCGCTCCGCGCCCCTCCGTCAGCGCTACGGCTGTGTGGTCTCGCTCGACGTGCCCTGAGTGGTCCGGGGATGTCCAGCGTTCGTTTTGCATCCGGCTCCATCTGGGCGAGCCAGCGTCGTCGTTGGCAAGGAGCGAGGGCGCAGGACGGGCAGCTCGCACCGACCTGCGACCCTGTTCGGAAGAAGCGCTTGGGGAGAGAGGCGGGGACGCAGAGTCCGCGATTACCTGCTGGGGCTGAAGCCGGCGGAGCTCGGCGCCGAAGCGAGCCAGGCGGTAGCGGAGCTCGGGCGGCGCAAAGGCGCCTACTCGACCGCGTTGGCGGTGCTCGACGTGGCCTTCGGGTTGGCTCTGGAGTTCCTGGGCCGCTGACTCGAGGACCGCGAGCGACGACGGTGTACGCGCGACCTCACGGACAAGCCGCGTGTCACGACGCAGGACCTGCCCCCCCCCGCTGCGGGTGAGCCAAGCCAGCAGACGCCTCTCCGCGACGGGCCGCGGCGCGCTGGCGCCGGCGCCCTACTTCCTCGGGACCATCACCGGGCCGCTGCCCACGGGTTTGCCGTTCACCTCCATGATCACGAACTCCACGCGCCGGTTCTTCGCCCGACCGCTGCTCGCCTTGTTCGATGCGACGGGTTTGTCCTCACCCCAGCCTTTCGGGACCAGACGCTCGGCCGCCACGCCTTCGTGGATCAGGAAGTTCCTCACGGACTCTGCCCGGGCTTGACTCAGGCGCCGGTTGTAACCGGCCTTGCCGCGGCTGTCGGTGTGCCCCTCGACGCGAATCTTTGTGATCGCGGCGTGCTGCTGCACGACCTCCGCGACCTCTCGCAGCAAGCCATAGCTCTTGGGCTTAATGGTCGCCTTTCCGGTCTTGAAGAACACCTTCTCCAAGATCTCGATCTTGGTCTTGGTGACTTTGAC
>JAAZYN010001194.1 GCA_014239625.1 Myxococcales bacterium
CCCTGCGGCGGGCTCGACGTACGCGGAGTACGACTTTGCCCGCCTCCGGTCCGTGGTTTGCGTCCCGTCAAGTGGTGTATGAGGCCACCGAGCCGGCGTAGAAGGGAGAGCGCACCGAAGGGTGCGCCAGAGAACGCGCCGAAGGCCGCGTTCAAGAAAGAGAAGGAGCAGCAGCAGTCGGAGCTGGTGGTCACTGTGGAAAACCGTCCGACGGTTTTCCAAGCGGGTCGTGGGCAAGTCGGAGCGCAGCGGAGACTTGTCCAAGGCGGCGGTGGGCGGGTTCGTGTGCGGGCGCGAAGCGGCCGTGCACAAGCCGTCCACGGTCGCCGGCACCCGCGGCAGTGTCCACAGCTCGCCCTTCATGCAGCCTCCACGGCCGGGAGCGCCTCGGTCGCTGCCGTGCCGCGACCCAGCACGTCGAGAGCTGCGAGCGACTCGAGGCTGAAGTACCGGCGCCCGACGGCCCACTCGTCGTTTTGCTCGACGAGGAGCATGGTGATGAGCCGCAGTGCGGAGGCGTCGGAGGGGAAAATGCCGACGACGTCAGTCCGGCGCCGGACCTCTTTGTTCAGACGTTCCAACGGGTTGGTGGAGTGAATTTGGCGCCAGTGCTGGCTGGGAAAGCCCTTGAACGCAAGCACGTCTTCGACGGCGTCTTCCACCGTCGTAGCGGCCGACGGGTACTTCTCCTTGAGCAGCGTCACCGCGTCGCGCATGGCCGCGCGGGCCTCCTTGAGGGTGGGCTGGTCGAACACGTGGCGGAGGGTGGCGCTGACGAAGCCCTGGGCCTCCCTCTTCACCCGGCACAACACGTTGCGCATGAAGTGGACGCGGCACCGCTGCCAGGGCACTGCGTTGAAGACGGATTGGCGGGCCGCCTTCAGCCCGGCGTGAGCGTCGGAAATGACGAGTCGGACACCTCTAACCCGCATTTCTCACCAGAGTTCGAGCGAAACCGAGGAGGGGTAGGTGATA
>JAAZYN010001195.1 GCA_014239625.1 Myxococcales bacterium
AGCAGCAGCAGCAGCAGCAGCAGCAACAGCAGCAGCAGCAGCAGCAGCAGCAACAACAATAACCAAGGGTTTTTGTTGTTATTTTCGTACAAAATCTGCAGCAGCAGCAGCAGCAGCAGCAGCAGCAACAGCAGCAGCAGCAGCAGCAGCTGCGCCGCTACGCCTGTTGTTGTTGTTGTTGTTGTTGTTGGTCATTATGAATATTTTCAGAATATTTTTCTCTCTTTTTCTTTATGAAAAGGAGTAAAGGTAATTAGATTAAATGTGTGAACTCCGATAAGCAACATTATTTTTGAAGACACAATCTCAATTTAGGTTTTGAAATTGAAATTTTTGAAGTTATTTGAAAACTGTGTTTACAGAAAATGAGTAAAATAACATAAGAAACATAAATATCAAAATATCAAAATCTATTTTCGTTAAGGAGGATAATTTTTAAGTTTTTAAATTTTAAAATTCTAAATGGATGTCTTTTCTTCATTTTAAAAATTACATCAATACTGTAATAAAATGAGCAGACTCAAATAATGAACAGTTTGGTGAAAACCGTTTCATGATATTTTTATTACGTAATGGATGGACGGAGTGACGGGCGTCGAGTGATCGCAACACCTTGTGAAACAAGGTGAGGTAAAAAAGAATATTGACTGGAACTCCTAAAGATACTTAAATTTACTAAAAATAATCAAGAGCAATTTTTTTTGTACTAAGTCCTTAAGATATACTTAAGTATCCGCTGCGCCGCTGCGCCGCTGCGCCGAAACAACGCTGCGCCGCTGCTGTTACTGCTGCTGCTGCTGCTGCTGCTGCTGCTGCTGTGCTGCTGCTGCTGCTGCTGCTGTGCTGCTGCTGCTGCTGCTGCTGCTGCTGCTGCTGTGCTGCTGCTGCTGCTGCTGCTGCTGCTGCTGCTGCTGCTGCTGCTGCTGCTGCT
>JAAZYN010001196.1 GCA_014239625.1 Myxococcales bacterium
GCTGCTGCTGCTGCTGCTGCTGCTGCTGCTGCTGCTGCTGCTGCTGCTGCTGCTACGCCGCTACGCCGCTGCCGTCATGAATTTAAATTTTGTATATAGAAATTATGGTATAAAAAGCTTTGATTTTATGAAACAAAAATATTGTGTTTGTTTGTTTTTTAACTGTAGCTGTAGTAAAAATGCAAAAATGATATGGTGCATATTTTCATTTCCGCAATAAAGAAAATATTATTCGACTCGTCGACTCCGTGTAAAATATTATATTTTAATATTTAAACCTGCACAAAAGATTAAAAACTGAAACACAATGAATTGGTGTTTTAAAAGTTAAAACAACCCTTGCCGAACCCCTATAACCAGTAGCCGAAGAGAGATAACTCTAAGTTTAAAAAGTACCAAAAATGATCAACAATGACAGATGACGGAATAATGACTTGCTTTATTAATTTTAAAATACGAGTTAGTAGTTACGCTTACGATCGTTGTATAACTGTCAATACAGTTGTTCCGTCTTCGAGACCAAGCTCTTCATTGGATTGTTGAACTTTCTGTATCTCTGCCATTACAGATTGAGCAGCAGCTACGTTACTCACATCATCAAAAGGAATCCATACTTCAGTGAAGATGTACAACCACAACGCAAAAGTAACCGTACACCAAAACCAAAGATTTGGACATGCTGTTAATGTAATAACAGAAACATTTTAACGGCTCTTTTAAGGGCCACCCATTTCCCCAGAAAAGTTAAAGTATGAACTCTCTAGACGTTTGTTGTTGTTGTTGTTGCTGCTGCTGATTTTGTACGAAAATAACAACAAAAACCCTTGTGCTGCTGCTGCTGCTGCTGCTGCTGCTGCTGCTGCTGCTGCTGCTGCTGCTGCTGCTGCTGCTGCTGCTGCTTCTGCTGCTGCTGCTGCTGCTGCTGCTGCT
>JAAZYN010001197.1 GCA_014239625.1 Myxococcales bacterium
TCAGCGCTGCGGATCCGCCGGTTGCAGCCGAAGGGCCATGAATGTTCCGGGTTAGTTCGGTGGCGTCGATAGCACTTGCCAATCACGCGGCCCGTCGCCACGTCCAGTGCAGCAAAGAGGCTGGTCGTTCCGTTGCGCTGGTACTCTGGCGTGCCCCGCTCAACTTGGCCCGGCCGAAGCGGGAGTAGCGGCTGGGTTCGATTGAGCGCCTGTATCTGGGATTTCTCGTCAACCGACAGCACGATCGCGTTGGTGGGAGGCTCCATGTACAGGCCAACCACGTCGCGGACCTTGTCGATGAAGTCTGGGTCGGCCGACAGCTGGTAGGTCCCCTTCCGATGTGGCTGCAGAGCGAACGCCCGCCATATCTCGGACACTCGCGTCCGGCCCACTCCCACACGTTCGGCCATGCTCCTGGTGCTCCAGTGGGTGGCTCCCTTCGGTGTTGACTCCAGTGTCAGCCGAACGATCTCTTCCACCTTCGCGTCGTCGATCTTGCGCGGCGGACCAGACCGCGGTGCATCGCTCAGACCTTCCAAACGATCGCGAACAAACCGCTTCCGCCACCGTCCGACAGTCCCCGTCGCCACACCAAGTTCGGCGGCCACCGCGACATTGGACAATCCATCAGCACATCGAAGAACAATCTGGCTTCGCAGCGCCAACTGCTGGCTCGTCTTCCCCCGGCGAACATAGCGTTCGAGTACAGCCCGCTCGTTGGCGCTCACGATGAAGGCCGCCTTCGGCTTGCCCGGGCGCGGCGCATCCGCGAGACCCTCGACGCCACGCGCCCCGAAGTCACGTCGCCAGCGGACGACCGTCGGAATTGAGACCTCAAGTCGCGAAGCAATCTCCGTGTTCGAGGTGCCTGCGGCCGCCATCAACACGATCGATGCGCGAAGCGCCACGCGTCCCTTGCCCGAGGC
>JAAZYN010001198.1 GCA_014239625.1 Myxococcales bacterium
CGGACATCGTGCTGCACGTGGGCGGGATGGTCTCGCCCGCAGCCGACTGGCATCCTCAGCAGACATGGCGCGTCAACACGCTCTCGATGAGGCTAATCACCGATGCGGTGAAGGCCCGCGATGGCGGGGTGCTCTGCGGCCATGCGGACGCCAAAGGCAACGACCACGAGTGGGTGCGCCTCGAGCCTTCGGACGGCAAGTACCGGGTCAGCTACACCCAGGTCACTCGAGACGGCGCGGCTATTCAGGCCCAGATCGACTACCGCAAGGCCTTCAGGGCGCGCATGGACGCCCAGATCAAGTCGCTCGACAAGGGCCTCGAAGAGCTGGGCAAGCCGGAATAGAGCGCTTTCTTCCCGGACTTGGGCGTATAGGAAAAATAGAGCAAGTTGCTCGGATATCTGGTCCGGGACTACACATCCGGCCGGCCAAGGAGTACGAGCCGCCAATCGCTGCCACCCAGGTCATGGGGCTCGGGCAGGCGGTGTCGGTCTTTGCAGGCGACTATCGGACGTGTGCTTCGCACAAGGACTCGCTGAGTTGTTGGGGGAACAACAACGACGGAGCCCTTGGGACGGGAAAGGTGGTCAAGAGAAGCAAGCCGGCTCGAGTCGCCCGTCTGGGCCGGGTCGCGGAGGTGGCCAATGGGGGCTCGGTGACGTGCGCACGAGACGCAGCGGGCGCTGCGTGGTGCTGGGGCCTCGGGGCGTACACGCCGATCCCATGGCACGGCGCGCGCGACATCATCTCGGTGGGCGCCGGGAACCGGACGGCGTGCGTGGTGCGGCGCACCGGTAGCGTGGAGTGCGGGCTACCCAACCAGGCGAGGGTCGTGGCTGGGTTGGCGCCGGCCGCGGAGGTCGACGTCGGCGACGACCATGCATGCGCGCGGACCAAAGACAAAGGCGA
>JAAZYN010001199.1 GCA_014239625.1 Myxococcales bacterium
GTCGGCCCGCCTTGACCTGGGCCGAAACGCCTGGCGAATCCTGGCGTCAACCATTGTCACCGGCTGCGTGAGACGAGCCCGGGCGGGCTCGCGCCCGATCGCCGCCGTTTCCCGTCGTCGACGTAGACGGGCGCGCGCCCCGGCGTCGGGCTGGAGGTGTCTCGAAGAGCACGTCGCCCACCTCGGTTCGCGCTCAGTCCCCCACCGCTATGACTCCTCTGGTCTCGCTCGACGCTCATGGGGCATCGGACCTGAGCGGACGTGGCGGCGTGGTCGCAGCGTCATGAACGAACCGCGCTCACCGAGGGTCGACGGGATCGAATAGCCAACCACCCGCCAGGCGTGGTTTTATCCGAGGGCTCCGGGTGAAGGCGTGTCGGCAACGGACGTCTGTAAGATTGGCCGGCAGCGCTTGGGGCGCCACCGCAGCCAGCGACCCAGGGGCAGTTCACCAGGGCAGCACCATGGTATGGATGGCGAGCCCGTCTGGTCGGGCCATCGCATCGCGCAGGAGCACCCAGGATGTATATCCAGCAATCTGAAGAGCTGGCCCGTTGGATGCGTAAGGCGGCCGACGACGGTCGATACGGTATCGACCTGGAGTTCATCCGGGAGCGGACCTACTACCCGCGATTGGCGCTCATCCAGATCTCCGTCGGCGAGGACCTGGCCCTCATCGATCCGCTCGGCGACGTGGATCTTACGCCGCTGATCGCGACCATCTCCGATCCCGCCGTGGTGAAGGTGGTCCACGCCGGGTCGCAGGAGCTCGAGATCCTGGAGCGACTCAGTGACCGAATGCCGGCGGCCGTGTTCGATACTCAGATCGCCGCGTCGTTCCTCGGGCATGGGCTGCAGCCGTCGTATGCCGCGACCTGTGAACGCGTCCTCGGCGTGGTTGTG
>JAAZYN010000119.1 GCA_014239625.1 Myxococcales bacterium
ACTTCAAGGAGGCCCAACGCAAAAGCTGGGTCGAAAAAGCCATCAACCATTTTGACCGGCGGAGTGACACGTGTAGCGGATGATTCAGGCCGATCGCTGTGCGGCTGGGACCACTCGCCAGGCGGCGTTCCACCAGCACCAAGGCACGTTCACGCGGGCCTTCGCCGGCGCAGCTCCGGTCAGCTGGGGGACAAGGGCCGCTGGCCACGCGCCGCACCCGCGGTCACCGACCCTTGTCCTCCTGCTGGCTCGGCGACCACTGTGCCTTCGTGGTCGAGTCGGGGTCCGGGCCCGCGCCGTCGAGCTCGTCGTTCAGCTGGGCGATGGCTGGTTCGACCTCGGCCACCTGCGCGGCGAGCTTCTTGCCGCCCTCGCGCTGGAACTCACCGAGTTCGCACAGGAACTCTCGGACCACATGGTTGACCTGCAGCTCCGCCTCGTTGTGGGGGTGCAAGTCGTCGTTCCGCTTCACGAGCGTGGCGGCGCCCTGCGTTCCCCCCCAAGGGGCGCGACGTCTCGCCCCGGCTTCGGCGTCGCCGGCGCTCTGTCCTCCTGTCGGGGCGTGTCTGCCGCGTCCGCCGTGTTGTCCTGCCAACGCTTCCACCACCACGCCATGGTCACTCCACCGTCCAGGACCGTGTCCGCGAGTCGGTGAGCTGAGCTGTCACCCGCATGAATGCTCCATTCGGCGACAACTCAACGTAGACGCTACAGGTGACGAAACCGGAGGCCGCGTGGGTGGCCTCGCCCTCGAGACGGGTGGACCAGGGAGGTCCGCCGTTTTGTCCTGTACTTATCCTTGGCTTTAGCGCGCGTACTTGCTATGGTATCGGCGCTACGGGGGTCGTGTCCTGAAGCAGCGCCTGCTCGTTCAGCCCAGGTGTTGCACGAGGCATCTATGTCGTCCAGCACCGAGCAGGCCACGCCCAGCACCGACACCACGAAGGAATCGACACCGACTTCGACGTCGTCGTCCTCCTCCACGACCGCTGGCTCTTCCGGCGGCGGTGGCCGGTCGTCCTCGCTCCGCAGCATGTCCTTCGTCCAGGGCGCTGCCAGCCTGAGCCCCTTCGCGGGGGAACTCGCGTACAAGGGCGCCGGGGGCATGGATGCTGGTTCAGCCGGCGCTCGACAGGTCGCCGAAGCGGGGATCTCCGGCCCCAGCGCTCCCATTCCGGGCGCCGACGTCGACACGATGCACGCCACCACCGGGGTGGATGTCAGCCATGGTCGGGTCCACACCGGCCCCGCGGCCCGGCAAGCGTGCGACACCCTGGGTGTCGAGGGCTTCGCCCTGGGAAACAACGCCGCCTTCGGGGCTGCCTCACCAGCGCGTGACACCGCCTTTCACGAGTACGCCCACATCGCCCAGCAGACGGGGACCGCCTCACCCCAGGCGCAGGGCAAGGATGGCGGGCCGGAGCTGACGCCGTCGGGGGACCTCGAGCAACAAGCCGATGATGTCGCCGCTGCCGCGCTGTCCGGTGGGCGGGCGGCCATCACCACGAGCGGCGCGCCCACCGTGAAGTTCCGTCGCCGCCGAGATGAAGAGCAGGCGGTCCAGACCGCCGACGCCGACACCGAAGCGATCATCGAGGAGACCCACCGCGCGGAGATTTCCGAGGTTATCCGCTACCTCAGCGGCCACACCTCCGACTCAGACGTGGACTCGGTGTGCGAGATCTTCTCGAGCTGGCCGCAGCAGACGATCACCGACGCATGGCACGTCATCGACCGCCACAGCAACTGGCTCGACGACTTCTGCGACAACGTCGGCGAGGACCACTTCCGGAGCTGGCCGCGAGAGCTGCTGGCCAGCTTCAAGGCCTGGGAGCTCAACGCCCGGTGGCGCAAGGCCATCGACCTGACCTCTACGGGCTTCCTCAATGGCTGCAGCGAAGAGGAGGCCCACTACGCCTACTTGCTGCTCCAGTCGGGCGGGCAGAGCTGGCTCGACAGGTTCCGCGAGGGTTACCCCGAGCAGTGGGAGGAGCTGCGTGACAACCTGCCCCGGAGCGCGCGCGCCGAGCTGCGCCAGGCGCTCGACCAGCAGCGCGAGCGGGAGCGGCAGGAAGAGGAGACCCAGCGTCGTGGCGAGGCGACGGAGTCGCAGCAGGCTCTGGAGCAGGAGGACGCCGGTGGCGGCACGCTGGAGCAGATTCGCCGGCTCCTCGACGACAGCGGGCTGTTCGAGTCGGTCGACGAGGACGAGGCGCGTCAGGCCGTCACTCTGCTCGACTCTCTCGGCGGTGGCATCCGCAGCGCGGTCAACCAGCTCGACACCGAAGGCAAGATCGAGACGCTCGTCGACGCGCTCAGCTACGAGGACAAGTACCAGGCCCCGATGGTGGCCAAGTTCCTGCGGGTCATTCAGTGCCGTCCCCCGGCCATGGCCCTGCACCACATCGAGGAGCTGCTGAGCACCGGGCTGTTCGACTGGAGCGTCAGCGCCGAGGAGGCGCGCGTCGCCTACTACCTCATCAAGTCCCAGCCACTCAGCACCCAGCGCCGCTTCCGCGAGCACGACAACGGCGCCTGGCTCGAGCGCATGGAGCGCAACCTCGGCGAAGACGTCGCGATGGCGCGCGGCGGCGAGGAGGGCGACAGCGTCCTCAACGAGGGCTACGGGACGGCGTCCACCGAGGGAGAGGCCGACACCCAGCGGGACGCGGATGAGGCGCTCCGCAACAGCGACGACGCCTGGGCCCGGTTCGAGGGCGTGGTGGAGCAGCTGCGCAGCGGCGATCAGGGCCAGTACGAGCAGGCGTACGCCACGCTGTCGCAGGTCGACACCCAGATGCGCCAGGCGATGGTGCGCCGTCTGGACGGCATGAACCTCGTCGAAGGGCTGATGGACGGTCTCGGCTACCAGTACCTGTGGGCCGACGGGCGGCGTCACATTTCCCTCTCCATCCTCCAGGTGCGCGACCCCATGCGCTCGGCCGGGCACATCCAGCACCTGATGAGCCTGGGCCTGTTCGACTGGGCCGTGACCAGCGAAGAGGCCTACACGGTCTACCAGCTCATCCGCGCGATGCCGTCGCGCTACCAGACGCTCATCCAGCAGGCCAACCCGTCCCTGTGGGACGCCATGATGGGCGAGCTGAGCGACAGCCAGACCGAGGCCGACGACACCAACGCCTACACCGGCGGGGAAGAGGGCGCCGACCGGGTCAACATCATGGACCAGCTGGCCGATCCGGCCATCTGGGACGCCACCAGCGAAGAGCAGCAGACCCGGCTGCGCAACGTCCTGATGATGGCCATCGCGGCCGGTCACCGGCGCCTTTGCAACGAGCTCGCGCGCGTCAACGGCGGGTTCGACAACCACGCCGAGCTGATGGCCGAGCTGAACCTCAGCGAGGTCTACGAGCCCGGCGAGCTCGAGGGCACCAACTACTGGCAGGAAGGGGTGTTCCAGTGGACCGCCGAGACGATGACCGCGCTGGTCGAGGGCATCGACGCCCTGGCCCAGATCGACGGCATCAGCCTCGTCGACGAGCTGGCGTTGCGTGGTCTGGAGCTCGACGAGCTGCACGACGCCATGGGCGGCAGCATCGGCGGCATCCGGTTCGCCGACACCGACGGTGAAAACGACAACGTCAACAGCCTCTACCTGCAGATGGACGCCATCGGTGGCGCGCTGCACGTGGCGGCCGAGTCCCTCCAGATCGAGGCCGTCAACTACCAGAGCGCCGGGATGACGGTGCGCACCGGCGCCGGCCACCTCAACGGCCTGGTCATCGACGCGACCTTCCCGACCAACGACCACCCCGATCGCGAGACCACGTTCCTGCTGCGGCTACCCGATGTCGAGTTCAGCGACATCATGGTCATCATGGCCGACCAGATGTGGGCCATCGCCAGCGCGAAGGTGACCGGCTTTGCCATCCGCATGGCGGAGCTTCCGGTCCCGGCCGAGAGTATGGCCGGGGACGGGCGTGGAGCTGCCGTGCTGGCGGCGCTGCAACCCCAGGACGCGCTGCTCAACCAGATCATCGCCGCGGCCGGTGTGGCGGGCGCGACCGAGGACATCATGGGCCAGGCCCTGGGTGGGTACGGCGGCATCGAGATCGAGCTCGCAGACCTGCAGCTCGACGGCATCACCGGCTCTGGCGGCGCCCAGGTCGACAGCGTCCGGATCCAGGACGTGCAGCTCAACATCGAGCGCCTCCCGAGCCGCGCGGCCAACCAGCAGATCGAGCAGATGCGCGGTCGCATCGAGGCCAACACCGCGCGCATCGGCGAGCTGCAGGGCCAAGAGAACCGTAGCGAGGTGGACGAGCACGAGCTCACCCGCCTGCAGGGCGAGGGCGAGTCGCTGAACGGGAGCATCGCCGAGCTTCAGGGGCAGCTGCCCGAGATGCAGGCGCGCGAAGAGCGCTTCCTGGAGCTGTACGCGCGCCATCGCCGCAACGAAGACCTGGGCGACGAGTCCGAGGAGTTCATGCGGCTGCGCGACGAGTTCGAGCCGCAGATGACGGCGTCGGTGGGCTCGCTGCGCATCGAAGGCGCCGGTATGGGCGGGCAGGGCAGCGGCTCGGTCCAGGTCGACGACGTCACCGCGTCGGGGGGCGGCGAGATCCTCAGCCAGCTGATGACCGCCGATTACACCGGCGTCGCCACCATGCAGGAGGGCGCCTACATGTCTCGCGGCATGGCTGGGGAGCGGGCCCTCGACAACGTCGAAGACGGCTCCGGCCCGGGGGCCGCCGAGGCGGGCATCACCATCCGCGCGGGCCGAGTGCAGGCCCAGGACATCTCGGCGATGGGGACCATCCCCGACTACTGCACCATGAACACTCGGCGCACCGAGCTGCTCCAGATCTCGGTGAGCGGGCGCATCACCGAGGAGGAGCGCACCGAGCTGGAGACGCTGAACGCCCAGTGGGCGGCGGTGCTGACCAACGGCCAGACCTTTGGCCAGGTGGTGGCCGAGCTGCTGGAGCTGGAGGCCGGTGGTGCCAACGCGCTGACGCGGGGAGCGACCAACACAGAGGCGGCCGGGTCGGCCGAGACCCTGACCCGCCGGCACGAGCTGCGGGAGCTGCTCCGGGCTGACGCCACCATCGTGGAGAGCATCGACATCCGCGGGATGGAGATGACGGTGGCGGGTGAGGCCGACCTGGGGAGCATGTCCGGGGGCGGCACCACCAACCTGTCCATGGGCGAGATGCAGGTGGACGGCATCCAGCATGGTGCGACGACCATCGAGCAGGTCACCGGCACCGGGCTGAGCGTCCGCGATGGTGGGGCCATCGCGGCGATGGCCCAAGGCGATATGGAGAGGGGCTTTGCGGGCGGCGCCAGCGCCGAGAGCCTGACGGTCCGCAACGTCAACAACCGCGACACCGGAACCCAGGTGGGCCTGGTCGACCTTCGCGGCGCGAGCGTCGACGTGGACACCACCGGTGAGGGTTCGGCCAGCATCGGCTTCGACTCCTTGCGGGTCGAGGACGTCACCCAGTCCAACCGGCTGGCGATGGTGCAACAGCAGATCGCCGAGCTCGAGGGCATGGACAACCGCAACCCGGGGCAAAGCGCCCGGCTCGAGTCGTTGCGCAGGGAAGAGGCCGAGCTCATCGAGTCCGGTCAGAGCGCCGAGCAGGTGACCCACGTCGACACCATGGAGATGGAAGGCTTCTCCATGGACGCCGCAGGGTTTGGCAACCCGATGGAGGAGGACTGGGACTGGGCCGGCCGGGACATGACGTTGTCGCTGGGGCTCGAGTCCGCCAGCCTCGGAAACCTGACCTACACCGACGGCACCATGAGTTTTGGCGTGAACAGCGCCTCGCTCAGCAACTTCAGCGTCGACGTGACGGTCGGCTTCGACCGCACCGAAGACGAAAACGGCGACCCCAGCCTGGAGGTCCGCCCGGGCTCGGTGTTGCGCAGCCTGAACGTCGGCGCGGTCAACGTCTCCGGGCTGGAGTTCCGCACCCCGGTGGCCAACGAAGCCGGCACCGAGGAGATGGTGCAGATCAACATGCCTTCGGCGGTCCTCGAGGGCTTCAGGGTGCGCGAGATCCCGCTGGACAACTTCGACCCCATGACGATGACCGGCTCGGTGGAGCTGGACCGGGTTCAGGTCGGGCTGCAGGCGCGCATCGGCGACTACTTCGAGGCCGGCGGCAACCTGGAGATGAACGACCTGTCCATCGACGCGCTGGCCAATGAGGGCCGCGACGTCAGGTTCCACCTCGGGGAGATGAACCTGACCGACCTCGGGTTCCGGGAGACCGGCACCATCCCCGACGGGTCGATGGTCGCCGCCGTTCGTGGCATGGGCGGCCGCATCGATCGTATCGGCGGCATCAGCGCGGACGCCACGCTGTCCCGAGAGGATGGCAGCATCACCTTCAGCGCGTCCCTGGGCACCTTCCAGATGCCGTCGCTGAACTACAGCGGTGGCGGCCACGTGGCCCGGGTCAACGGTGGCCTCACCATGAACAACGCCTCGGTCAACGGCCGAGCGCGGCTGAACATGGACGCGCTGACGAGCACCGAGCAGGGCGACGACGCGCCCAGCGTGCTCGAGTCCCTCATCGTCGACCGCTTCCACATCGGCAGCATCAACGCGGCCGGCATCCACTACGAGAACAGCCAGTACGACGCGGTCGTGGACCTCACCCGGGGCCACCTGACCGACATCACGGTGACCGGCTACAACATGAACACCGGGGCCTTCAACCTCAACCTCGGCAGCGCCGGCGTCACCGGTCTGGGCGTGCAGCTCACCCAGGAGCTGGAAGAGGGCGGGGGCCAGCGGATGATTCAGGCCAACGCCTCGGCGTCCCTGGAGAACCTCCAGATCGGCATGGCCGGGGACGGGTCGATGGACTTCTCCCTGGACCGGGCCGGGCTGGACTCGTTCCAGGCGCACGTCCAGCAGACCGGCAGCGATGCGTCCTCCATCAGCATTGGCGGCGCGGCTGATCTGCGCGGCGTGGAAGGGGCGGCCAACGCCGACGGCACCGGCAATGTGTCGCTCGATGGCGCCGACATGAACGTCGAGGGCAACTACAGCGGCGACGGAACGACCGTCGACTTCAACGCTCGAGGCAGCGTCGGCGAGACGACCGTCCGCAACACCGCCGACGGCGTCAGCGGCTCGGTCCGCGATGGCAACCTCGCGGCCGGGGCGACCGTCACCTCGACCAATGACGAGGGAGAGACCTCGACCACCGCGGTGAACTTCGACGCCAACGACATGGCGACGGAGTTCAGCTACAACAACGACGGGTCCTTCTCGGCCACGTTGGACCTGAGCAGCACCGGGGTTTCCAACACCCGCTACAGCTCCGGTCAGACGGCGGTGCATCTGTCCGACGGGCGGCTTCACGGGCTGCACGTCAACGTCAGCGGCACCGCCAGCGGCGATGTCACGGTCCACTCGATCCGGATCCCGCAGGCCACCATCACCGGGCTGACGGTCAACCACGAGGGCGCCCAGGTCTCGCTGCCCAACGCGACCCTCCGCGGGTTCGACGTCAGCGGCCTGAACTACTCCGCCGGCCAGGTCACCGGCGGTACGGTCACCGCCGACGCGCTCAACGTCGACGGGCTCAACGCGGTGGTCGGAGACAGCATCAACGCGTCCGCCAACATCCAGGCCAGCGGCTTCCGGTTCTCCGTGGAGTCGGCCGGCGAATACGCGTTCGGCCTCGACGAGGTGGGCATGAGCGCCTCCGCCGGGTACCTCGGCGCCTTCAACGTCGGCGGCGTCGCTCGCGCGACGCTGCGCGGTATCAGCGGGACGCACGGGGCTGGCGGCACGACCGGCGCCATCGAAGAAGCGGACTTCACGCTCGACGACCTGAACGCCGACGGGAGCCTGGTGGCAGAAGGCACCGGGGAGACCCCCGAGGCCGCGTCCGGTTCGCCGATGCAGTGGAGCCTGCCCTTCCTCGACCACTTGAACGGCCACTTCGCCGTGCGGATCCCGCTGGGCAACCGGCTCGTCCCGGTCCGCATCAATATATTCGACGGCCGTGACCCGGTCACCGCGGGCATCAACTCCATCCAGGTCCCGGACCGTATGTGGGGCTGGGCGCCGCGTCGCGTGACGCGGATGATCATGGAGTGGCTGCTGGACGCCATCAAGGACCAGGTCAACGACTGGGTCCCGTCGGTGCGCGAGCTCGTCGAGGGCTCACTCAACAGCACCTCCCCTCCCCAGCCCGACGAGGGCCACAACTACTCGGCCCGCGGTCTGGCGGAGCAGGCCGTGGAGAGTCTGGGCGGCTGGGGCGTCCTGGTGGACGTGGGCTCCCGCAACGGCCGGGGTATCGGACGTGTCATCGGTGACAACCTCATCGGCGCC
>JAAZYN010000011.1 GCA_014239625.1 Myxococcales bacterium
CTCGCCGCTCCCCCGTCGCTCAGTTGATGTACGCTCGGGCGTGTGGCGCGACGCAGGGCGTCGCTGCGGAGGTCCATGGTTCCATCCTGTGGCTCATCGACCCCGACCAGCTGCTGATGCTTCACGTCGAGGCCTACATCGGGATCGTCGGTCCAGATCCTCGCCGCTCCCCCGTCGCTCAGTTGATGTACGCTCGGGCGTGTGGCGCGACGCACGTCGGGGTGGGCGTCGCCGTCGGCGATTTCGCGCTGGCCCGCGCGTTCGACCGCAGTGACAGCTGGGTGGTCTACCCGGTCGTCGATCTATGGTGGCGGCTGTAAAGCGCTGAAGCGACCGTGGACCCGGCCCGACAACCATCCCATGAGGCTTGAGCGCGCGGAGCTCACCGGAGCCTCCCAGGGCAGGCTGGACGCGAAGAGCCCGTTCTTCGAGGGGGACCGGCGTGACGGGGCGCGCCTCGGCTCCTCGATGGGGCCGCCGAGGGCTTCTCGGCGAGCTCCAACCGCTCGGAGCCCAGCCCACCGTCAACGCCCAGCCGGCGTCAGGGCTTGGCCGGTTTGCCGTGGCCGGGCACCATCAGCTTCGCCTTGTACTTACGAAAGTCGAACTGCGGCGAGTGGTGCTTGTTGTGGCAGGTCACGCACAAAGCCTTGGTCGGTGCCCGACTGATGGTCGTCTTGGCGTCCTCTTCAGCGGCCTCCGCGTGAATCGATCCCGGCCCATGGCATGCCTCACACTGGACATCCTCGCGCCCCTTCGTCTTCCCCAGGATGGAACCGCCGGCGCGGCCGTAACCGGTCACGTGGCAGCTCACGCACTCGGCGTCAAAGGTCTTCTTGTTCTTGACCAGCGTCTGCCAGGCCTTCCCGTGGCGGTCCGTGTCCCAGTAGTGCTGCACCGCGTCGTGGCATTCGAGGCAGGTGTCGACGCCCACGTAGACCGCCTCACCCGGTTTTGCCTTGGGGAGCTCACCGACCTGGGCCAGGTTGATCGTCTTGAGCTCCTCGTCGAAGGCGTCCATCACCCGGAGGATGTCGGGGTCCTGCGGCAGGTCCCAGGGCAGCGCGGTGGCGACAAAGGAGAACCAGCTCTTGTCCGCTGGGGGCGCCGGGCGCGGCTTGCTCAAGCGGTCCTTGTGGGTCTTCAGGCTGGCCAGGTGGTGCCGCGCCGAACGGACCGAATGCGCCCGGTCGACGTCCTTGACCACGGCCAGCGGCGGAGACGTGATGGCGTCACGGCCTTTGGCGTCAGCACCGGGCGTGGCAACCTCCCACTTCTTCAGCGCGCCCTCGAGTTGTTTGATCCGCGTCTCGATCGCCGCGAGCTCCGACTTCGAAGGCGCGCTGGCGTCGACGAAGTCCAGTGAGCCGTCCTGCATCTTGACGGTGAGCCGCCCGACGAAGCGCCCCTCCCGATGGAACTGCATCACTCGGCTCTTGCCCACGAGCTCAGCCTCGTCGCTGGCGACCGGGTGCTCGCCGAGGCCACCGGCGACGGCGAAGTGGATGCCGTCCACGGCGCGGACCAGACGCTTTGTGTCGCGCAGCCCGAGTGAGCTGAGGAGCATGACAAGGTCGACCTTGCCTTTGAGCTCCGCGACGACCCTTCGGGCGACCGCTTTCGGATCCGTGGCGCCCTTACCCGCCGACTTCCCGCCCTCTTCGGGCACCAGCGCAAAGATCCCGACGCGCAGGTCGCCGACCTTTTTGATCACGTGCGCGGGCACCTCGCCGGCCGACCGCGTCAGGTTTGCCACGGTCACATCGACCTTCGCCCGCTTCACCAGGGCCTCATAGCGGCCCTGGCTTCCGGCGACATCGACGTCGGTGACCCCGGCGACCGAGAAACCGACCTTGGCGATCAGCTCCGCGGCGACTTCACTCTGGCGTTTGCGTTGAGCCTTCTTCTTTGGATCCGGGACCGCTTCCTCGAAAAACAGCGGTCCGGCGTGGAGCAGCTGTGCGTCGGGGTGAGCCTTCCGCTCGGCGGCGATATGCGGGCCCAGGCGATCGAACCCGCCCTTTTGGAGATCGAGGGTGCATCCACACGGCCGGAGCACTCCTCGAATGTCGGCCATGAGCAGGAGCGTGGCCGTTCCGGTCGTCCGCGCGGTAAACGCGGTGCCCGTGGGCTTGACTTCGTGAGGCTCCGCCGTCTTGCTGGGGCAACCGCTCAGCACCGAGAAGAGCAGCGCGGCAACCGCAGAACTAAACCTCCGAGTTGGGCTCATCTGGTCACTCCGTCCCGAAAAAAGCAGCGTGAGCTATAGCGCCCATGGGCCAGCGCGGTCAATGAAACAGGCACAATGGCTGCTTGTGGCCACGATCGCGTGCGGTCTGGCGTCGCCAGCGTGCACCAAAGAGGCGCCCCGGCCCGCCACTCACCCCGACGTGGCCAAGCCCCGGTCGACACCCTCGAAGGCGGCGGGCTCAGCCCTGCTTCCGCTGGTGAAGCTGGAAGCCGTAGACGCTACCCCAGCCGAGTCCCGACCGAACGAATTCCAGCTGGACGTAGAGGCTGAGGTCACCCGCGCTGCGTACGGCAAGGGAGGGTTCTCGCGGGGCACGCCAGGGGCGGCCGATGGCTGCGGCCTCAGCGTCAACCTGGTCTACGTGATCACTGCGAACAAGCGCGTGGTGCGCCAAGCGGGCGCTGGTGAAGCGCGAGCGAGCGTCGGCGGCGAGCTGCATTGCCAAAGAGACGACGCGCTCTCATCGTTCAGAGCGGAGGTGGAGCTCGTCGAGACCTTCGATACGCGCGCAGGCGCCACCGGGGTCGCCACCCTGAAAAGGGTCGTGGCCGCGGTGATGGACACGGTGGTCCACCAGCTCGTCGGTCAGACGAGGCTTCGAGGCGCGGACGACTCCCGAGTTCTCGAGACCCTCGCCAAGGGGTCGCACGTCGGCGAGCTCATGGAAGCCGCCCTGGAGGCTGGCGAGCGCAAACTCACCGGGGCCATCCCACACCTGGTGAGCCTCACCCGGCACGAGCACCCCAACGTCGCCATGCGAGCGGCGGCGGCGTTGGGCCTCCTGAAGGCGTCGGGAGACGAGGTCGTCCAAGCGCTGGTCGCCATGACCCGGGGCGCCAATCTCGAAAAACACCTGGTCGCGGTGAACACCCTCGGGGACCTCAAGGCGCCGTCAGCGCGACGTTATTTAGAGGCGATCGCCGAGGGCCACCCGGAAGAAGCCATCCGGCTTTTGGCGCGCGAGGCCGCCGACAGGAACAAGAAATCGGGCTCCGACGCTTCAGAAGTTGCGCCCTGAGCGGCCTGCGGGGACACTCACGCCGTTCAGGGAGGTTGTCACGATGCACACACCGCAACAACACACGGCGGGCCGGCCGTCTGTTCCGTCGGGGACCGTCCTCGACGGTGTCCGCCGTATTCATCTGATAGGGATCGGAGGGATCGGCGTCTCCGGAGTGGCTCGGGCGCTGCTGGGGCTCGGCTTTGACGTGACCGGCTCGGACGTGCGCGAGTCGCAGCTGACCACCGCCGTTCGAGACCTGGGAGCGACGGTCCATATCGGTCACGACGCCCGCTTCATAGACGGCGTCGATCTGGTGGTTCACAGCACCGCGATCCCAGAGACCAACGCGGAGCTCGTGGAGGCGCGGCGCCGTGGGGCGCGCGTGTTGCATCGAGCACAGATCCTCGGTGCGCTCTTGGATCTGCACCCGGTGGCGATCGGTGTCGTGGGGACCCACGGCAAAGGGACGGTCTCCAGCGCGATCACCTGGATTCTCGAACAGGCGGGTCAACATCCAGGGTTCATCATCGGCGGCCTGCTCGAGAACTTCGACCCGCCCGTCAACGCCCGCGTGGCGCCCACCCCCCAGCTCGTGGTGGCCGAAGTCGACGAATCGGACGGCTCACTTCGCTGGGTGCACCCGACGATCATGGTCATCAACAACCTCGAGGCGGATCATCTCAACTACTACGACAGCCTCGAGCACATTCAGGAGACGGTGCTGGAGTCTATCGAGGCCAACGCGCGGCTGCGACACGTCATCCTCAATGGCGACGATCCGGGAGCCCGCGCCCTGGAACAGGGTATCCGGGCGACCGGGGTAGACGTGACCCTGTTCGGGCGCGACGCTGAAGATCTCGATGTGCGAGCTGTAGCGACGGGGCTGTCAGCGACCGGCGGCTCCTTTGAGCTCGAGCATGGTGAGCGGAGCCTGGGGGTTGTCGAGCTGGCCATACCTGGCCTCTACAATATGGAGAACGCCACGGCCGCGGCTGCCTGTGCCAACGTGCTCGGGGTCGACATCTCGCATATCAAGGCCGCGCTGAGCGGCTTTCTGGGGCTGGAGAACCGTTTCACGGTGGTCGACGTGGGCCTGCGACGCATCATCAAGGACTACATCAGCCACCCGACGGGGATCCGACGCGTCCTGGAGGCCGCGACCGAGGATGGCCGACCCATCTGGGCGGTGTTCAAGCCTTATCGCTTCACCATGATCAACTACCTCCAAGACGACTACGCCGAAGCGTTTCACGACGCCAAACACACGGTCATCACGGAGCTCTATACGGCCGGTGAGGTCCCGATCCCTGGGATCGACACCGAGTTCTTGTGCGACAAGATCCGCGGCAAGGGCCCGGAGGTGACGTTCGTCCCGGAGATGGAGAGCATCGACGCCTGGCTCGGAGACAACGTCCCGGAGGCGGCGCAGGTGATCTTCTTCGGTGGCGACGATCTCTTCGCGGTGGCCGATCGCTACGCCGAAGGGCTCCGCCCATGAACCTGGAGGCCTCCCGCTTCACCGTCGTGGGCGCCGGGCGGAGCGGGCTGGCGGCGGCCAACGCGCTGGCGCGGCGCGGCGCGGATGTTCGGCTCATCGACGGGAACCCTCAGCGGGAGCGCCCCGCGGAGCTGAGCGGCGACGTGGTGTTCCAGTCGGGAACCAACGCCCCCCGGCCGGGCGATGTGGCGGTCCTCAGCCCTGGGATCAAAGAGGTCTCTCCGGTGCGAGGAGAGATCGCCGCCATCGCCGGCGAGGTGATCGGTGAAGTGGAGCTGTTCTACCGGCTGTGCCCCGCACCTGTACTCGCCGTAACGGGGACGGACGGGAAGTCGACGGTCACCACGATGCTCGGCGAGATCGTGGCCGCCACCGGCGCCCACACCTTCGTCGGTGGGAACCTGGGCAACCCGTTGTGCGACGACGTCGACGACCTCACCAGCGAGAGCGTCGTCGTGGCCGAGATCAGCGCCTTTCAGCTGACGACGAACGTCGAGTTTCGTCCGCGAGTGGCGGTCGTCACCAACATCGCCGAGGACCACATCGACTATCACGGGTCGTTCACCGCCTACCAAGCAGCCAAACGTCGTATCTGGGAGCGAATGACCCACGCCGACACCCTCGTGATCAACGGTGACGACCCCTATATCGGTCGCTGGACACTGCCTCCATCACCTGCGCTCAAGCGCTTTAGCCTGGAGCGGCCGGCTGACGCCTCGCTCAGCGGCGACACACTGTGGGTGGGTGACGAGCCCGTCATGCACCGCGACCAGCTACAGCTGCTCGGCCGACACAATATCGCCAACGCCCTCGCGGCTGCGCAGGCAGCTGTGAGCTTTGGTGTGCCGCGGGCGGCCGTCCGCCAGGGGTTGATGGGCTATCGACCGCTGGCTCATCGATTGGCCACCGTCGCCACCATCGATGGGACGCGCTGGATCAACGACAGCAAGGCGACCAACACGAACGCCGCCTCGGCGGGACTTGAGGCTGTACAACGGCCGCTCGTCCTGCTGGCTGGCGGCAGTGACAAGGGCGCGGATTTCAGCGCCCTGGGTGCCCTCATCCGAGAACGCACCGACGCCGCGGTCCTCTTCGGCCAGACCCGGGATCAGCTGGCCGACGCCGTAGGCCCCCAACACCCCGTCCATCTGGTGGAGACGCTGGACGAGGCGGTGGCGCGAGCCCGGCAGATCGCCACCGGCCAAGGCTGGAGTGTGTTGCTGAGTCCGGCGTGTGCGTCGTTCGACCAGTTCAAGTCGTACGCTCATCGCGGCGACGTCTTCGAGGCGCTAGTTCGAGGCCTGCAATGACAGCTGGGCCGACGGGCCGACGCCAGACGGGTAAGCGTCGACGCCGCTGCGGGTGAGGTCGGCAGCGCCACGGCCAGGCGAAACCCGCTCCGCGGCGCGGCGCCGTCTCGTTGGAGCTGATTGTAGGCCAGCGCTCACCAGGCCCGCCTGATGCACCGAGGCGCGACGAGCGGGCCCACATCGTTCACGGCGCTTCGAGCGAAACCAGCGTGGCCTCTGTCGCGACGGCCCGGGGGCGGGCGACGTCTGTATCCGACCACCGTCGAGCTCCCCGTTGGGAGTTCGCGGGCGCCAGCGCTTCAGATCCGCCGGCTGCAGCCCACCGGCCGTGAATAGTCGGGGTTAGTGGTCGACGCTGCTACGGGTGGAGTTTACAGTCCCTCGCCCAGGCGAGATGCCCTGGGACGCTTGCAAACTGACCAGAGGCGGAGTCAGCACATGCTCGAACAGCTGGTTCAACAACTCGACGAACTCGGGCAGCGGGCCGACGACGCAGTCACGACCGCTGGCGACGAGGACGCTCTTCGAAAGCTGGAGATTCGTTTTCTCGGCAAAAAAGGGGCGGTAACCGCCGCGATGAAGGCCATGGGCAAGCTCGCGCCGGGTGATCGCCCGGTCGCCGGCAAGAAAGCCAACGAGGTCCGCAACCTCATCACGACGGCGATAGACTCCCGCAGGTCCTCGCTGGAGGCCGATCGTATCCAGCGGCTTTGCGTCGACCCCCACTTCGACGCCACGCTCCCGACCCCACGTCGCGGTGTCGGCGCGCTGCATCCGGTGACGCTCATCACGCAGCACATCGAGGACGTTTTCCGGGCCATGGGCTTCCATCTCCTGGACTATCCTGAAGTCGAGACCGAGTTCTTCAACTTCGACGGGTTGAACATTCCGGCGAGCCATCCGGCTCGTGACATGCAAGACACCTTCTGGCTGTCCAACGGGCTCCTCCTCCGCACACACACATCGCCGGGGCAGGTGCGCGCCATGCGCGAGTACGACGCGCCCTTCCGGGCCATCTTTCCGGGCAAGGTGTATCGGTTCGAGGAGGTCGACGCCTCTCACGAGCACACCTTCCACCAGGTCGAAGGCCTCATGATCGAGAGAGATATCTCGGTCGCCAACCTCATCGATTCGATGAAGATCCTGCTGTCGGAGATCCTGGAGCGCGAGGCCACCATTCGGCTTCGGCCCGGCTACTTCCCATTCGTCGAGCCCGGTTTTGAGCTCGATATCCAATGCCAGGTCTGCGGTGGCAAGGGGTGTGCCGTCTGTAAGAGGTCGGGCTGGGTCGAGCTGCTGCCCTGCGGGCTGGTTCACCCCAACGTACTGCGACACGGCGGTCTCGACCCGGATGAATGGTCGGGCTGGGCCTTCGGGCTGGGGCTCAGCCGCCTGGTGATGATGAAGTACCAGATCGAGGACATCCGCCATCTCTTGAGCGGCGATCTCCGGTTCATCTCTCAGTTCCGTCAAGGGTAGCTCCATGTTGATCTCCTGCAATTGGCTTCGCCGCCATGTCGACCTCGATGGCGTAGACCTTCATGACCTCGGACAGCGATTCACCCTCGCGGTGGCCGAGCTCGAGAAGGTCATCGAAGTGGGCCGCGACCTCGACGGCATCGTGTTGGGCCGGGTCGTCGAGGTGCACCCCATCGTAGGCGCCAAGATCCGGCGAACCCTCGTGGACGTTGGTGTTGGGAAACCCCGGCAGATCGTCTGCGGAGCGCCTAATGTGGCGGCTGGCCAGCTGGTCGTGGTGGCCCTCCCGGGGGCTCGGGTTGGCACCCTGACCATCCGTGAAGCCCAGATTCGCGGCGTCGACTCGGCGGGCATGCTCTGCTCGGAGAAGGAGCTGGGCCTCTCCGAGGACCATGAAGGCATCATGGTCGTCGACGCAGGCGCGGTGGGTGAGCCCTTCGCGGGGCAGTTCTCGGTGGCCGATACGCTGTACGAGATCGACAACAAGTCGCTGACTCATCGACCCGACCTGTGGGGGCATCGGGGCATCGCGCGAGAGATCGCGGCGCTGCTCGACCGACCGCTCAAGCCGCTGAAGCTCGATGTGCCGTTCACCGACGAGCGACCGTTGCAGCTGGAGGTGCAGGACCCCCAGCGTTGCCCGCGCTACAGCGCCGTGACCCTAGACGGCCTGTCCGTCGGGCCATCCCCGCTGTGGTTGCGGCTGCTTCTGTCGCGGGTGGGCATGCGCCCCATCTCGAACATCGTGGACGCCACCAACTTCGTGATGTTGGATCTCGGCAACCCCCTCCACGCCTTCGACCGTCGCCACATCGCAGGAGGTCGTGTGGTCGTCCGGCGGGCCGGCGATGGTGAGCCATTTCGGACCCTCGACGGGGTCACGCGGCAGCTGACGACCGACGACCTGGTCATCGCAGATGCAGAGCGAGGCGTCGCTCTGGCAGGAGTCATGGGCGGCGAGAACTCGGAGATTCGGGACGACACGACCTCCATAATCTTGGAGTCGGCGGCCTTCGACGCGGCCGGAGTGCGCCTGACGTCCCAGCGCCTGGGGCTTCGCACCGAGTCCTCGGCGCGATTCGAAAAGAGCCTCGACCCACGCCTGCCCGAGACCGCGGCGTGGGCCTTCTGTCAGCTGCTCATGGAGCTGGTTGACGGGGCCCACGTGACATCCGCCTATATGGACGTGGCGGCCCCTCTCCCAGACCCGTTGCGCATCACGCTGCGGCCCAGGGTCGTTCGCTCCAAGCTGGGGATCGCCGATCTCTGCGTGGAGCGGATCATAGGCATCTTGACCGGGCTCGAGTTCTCCGTGACAGACGCCGGCGACGACCAGCTTCATGTGGAGGTGCCAAGCTTCCGGGCGACCAAGGACATCGCGCTGGAGATCGACCTGGTCGAGGAGATCGGTCGCGTCTACGGGTACGACAACATCATCCCGCAGAGCGCCAACGTGCGCATCCGGCGACCGCACAGCAACGCTCGCAAGAAGTTCGAGCAGCGCGTGCGGACCCACCTGAGCCGAGCCTCCGGCTTCGACGAGGTCCTGACCTACTCCTTCGACTTCGACCCCCATCTGGAGCGGATCGGTGCGGCGCACCCGAACCGTCTGTTGATGGCCAACCCCATCTCTCAGGACATGCGCGGGTTGAGACGGCATCTGGCGCCCAACCTGCTGCTGGCGTTGCAGCGTAACGATCGCGATTGGCATCAGATCGACCTCTTCGAGGTGGGGCGCGTGTTCGTGGCGGAGGACCCGACGCGCCCCGAGCTGCCGCAGCAGCCTACGACGCTTGGAGTGGTCACCGCCTTGGAGTCGGTGGACGGCGCCGACGCGACCACCTTCAAGAGGCTCAAAGGAGTGCTGGCCGGCCTCGCGCTCGCGGTCGAGCGGGAGGCGCCGCGCCTCGAGCAGGGTGGCGTCGAGCACGGGTGGTGTCACCCCATTCGGCAGGCTCGCCTGTGGGTCGGCGACGTCGCGGTCGGCTACCTGGCACAGGTGCACCCGTTGACGTCCCATCAGCTCGACCTGCGCAAGGCCGAGGTGGCGCTACTCGAGCTCGACCTCCAAGCCTGGCGCGCGGCCCCGAAGGTCGAGGCCGGATACGCGCCGTTGCCCCGTTTCCCGGCGGTCTTTCGTGACTTCGCCGTGGTCGTCGAGGAGCATGTGACCGCGGCTGCCATCGCGGAGGCTATTCGGGAGGTGGATTTGGTCAGCGACGTCGAGTTCCAGTCCGTCTACCGAGGTCAGGGGGTCGCCGAGGGAAAAAAGAGCATGGCCTGGTCCGTCACGGCTCGACATCCCGGCCAGACCCTGGACGACGAGCACGTCAAACGCCTGGAAGACGGGGTCTGGCAGGCCTTGGCTGAGCGCGTCGGGGGCACGCCGCGGGCATGACGACGAACCTGCCGATCGTGCGGCTGCCCCAAGTGCTGCTGGTCTCTCCAGCGGTCACCCCACCTTGGCTCAACGGCACGGTGCTGATGGCCCGTGATCTCGCCACCGGGGGCGAAGGGTTCGAGTACCGGGTGATGGGGACGGACGGCCAGGCGCGGAAGCTGGGCTCGGCGAGCGTCGAACCGATCTACCCCCGCCGCGGCAGCAGGTTGGCGTTTACAGGGCGCTTGCGCGTGCTGTGGCGTTTACTGCGACGCGACCAATGTGCCCTGCACCACTTCTTCTTCTCACCACACCGAACGGTCGCCCGCGTCACCAAAGCGGTCCTGGCCGTCTCCCGTAAGCCGAGCATCCACACGGTCCCGAGCCAACCGGCCGCGGCCGACCTCAAGCAGCTCATGTTCGCCGACCGCGTGGTTTGCGCCTCAGAGGCCACCGCGATCCTGCTCCGCTCCGCAGGCGTGCCGGATGTCCGGATCATTCGGCCCGCTGTGGAGGTGCCCCCGACGATAGAGCGGCGCGACCTTCGCGCGACGCTGGCGTCGCAGGGCGTCGATCGCCCGTGGGAGGACCGCCCGGTGTTCGTCTACGCGGGCGATCTCGAGTTCTCCAACGGCGCCGAGACCTTTGTGAGAGCAGCCCGAGCTGCGGTCAGCGAGCTGCCGGACGCTCGCTTTGTCTTAGCCTGCCGAGCCAAGACCGCCGCCAGCGCGGCAGCGCTCGCCACCGTCAGGCGACTCGTGATGAGTCACGGCCTCCACGATCGGGTCCACTTCGCAGGTGTCGTCCCCGACATCAAGGCGCTGCTCGGCGCCGCCACCGCCGTCATGATGCCCGTTGACACGCTGTACGCGAAGGTCGACAGCCCCTACGTGCTGTTAGAGGCGATGGCCATGGGCGTCCCGGTCATCGTGAGCAACCTGCCGCCGCTGACGGAGCTCGCCGGGCTCGGGGTAGGGGCCACAGTCGTCCCCGCCAGTGATCCCGAAGCTACGGCCGGCGCGATGGTCGACCTGGCGTCCGATCCAGAGCGCACACAACGGCTCGGGCGAGCAGCTCGCCAGACGGTGGCCGAGTATTTCAACCATCGCGCGATGGTCGACGCATACGAACACCTGTACCAGGAGGTCCTCAGTGGATAACCGCAGTTATTATGACACCTTCGCGGCGAGCTACGAGGACGAGCGCCACGCCGGCTACCACGTCTTCCTCGATGAAGCGGAGATGTCTCTGATACGTCCGCACATCGCCGGCAAGGAGGTCCTCGAGGTGGGCTGCGGGACCGGCCTGATCCTCGAGCGTGTCGCACGCTCGGCGCGGCGCGCGGCCGGTGTGGATCTGTCACCCGGGATGCTCGAACACGCCAAGAGGCGAGGGTTGGAGGTCTACGAGTCGAACGCGACGGCGCTGCCCTTCGATGACGGGACCTTCGACGTGGCCATCAGCTTCAAGGTGCTGGCCCATGTGCAAGACATCGGGCAGGCGCTGACCGAGATGGCGCGAGTGGTGCGACCCGGTGGCCGCGTGATCGCAGAGTTCTACAACGCTCACAGCGTCCGCACCCTGGTCAAGAGGCTCAAACCCAGCAGCTCCATCGGCGGCAACGGGGTGGTCGACACCGACGTCTACACGCGTTACGACTCCCTGGCCGACGTGAAGAGTTACCTGCCTCCCGAGCTCCGCATCGTCCGCGTCGATGGCATCCGCATCGCAGCCCCCCTCGCGCTTCCCTTCAACCTGCCGGTGCTCGGCCCCATCGTTTCGCGGACGGAGCGCGCGCTGATGAAGACCCCGCTGCGCCGTTTTGGAGGCTTCATGGTGGTGCACTGTCAGCGGAGTTGAGGCCGGGCCGGGCCGCGCCACGCCCGTCAGCGCGACGCCCCCTGGTCGCGCTCGAGGCGCCCTGAGTGGTCCGGGCTGACCCGGCGCGGAACCTGATCGTGAATGATCCGCGCAGAGCTGGTCGAAGCCACGCGGCGCGCGTGCGGGCCACGCGGCGTGCGGGCCACGCGCACCCCAGCGGGTGCTCAGCCGTGGGCGTCAGGCGCTCTGTGCGGTTACCGAATGGGGCCTCGACAGGCCGCGGATACTCGGAAGGTCGGGTATCACGCGGCGTAGAAGGTCAGAGGACAACACACCACGGGTGTCCAGCCGGTGTTTCAACCCCTTGAACTGCTCCAGCGCGTCTCCGAACGCCGCCTGAACCTGGTCGGCGCGAGCGACAGCGTCCTTGGCAAAGTAGAAGTGCCCCCCAGCGTCCACGACCATGTCGCTGATCAGCTGCCCGACCTCCCAGACCGCAGCTCGATTTCCCCGGGTCACCTTGAAGTCCATGGCCAACGAGAACCCGTCGAGGGCATGCGAGATGAGGAAGTCGTCCGGTCGGTGCCGCTTGAACACCGTGAGAAACGGGATGACGCCCCTGCGCTGGCAGAGCTGCAGGATGCGCCCGAAGGTGGCCTCCGCCGCGGCTCGCGGCACAAAGGGCTGCACCTGGATGAACCCGCCCAGCCCATAGGCGTCCCGCCATCGCGGCAGATAGTCCAGCAGGAACTGAAACGCGACCAACCCTTGCTCATACGAGTGTCCGCGGTCGAGCATGATGGAGCTGGCGAACTTTCCAAAGTTCACCAGTCGCATCCCTGCGTGGTTGACCAAGGGTTTACTCAGGCGCCACATGACGCCCGCGGGGATCACGCCGAAGAAGCGGTCGGGCGTCCCGTGATAGGCCAGAGAGAAGGTGTCAGCCGCGTCGCCGCCGTAATCGGCGGCGGAGACGTAGTTGGCCTGGTGGATGACCGAGCGGCCCAGGGCGGCCCCTTTGGCGAAGGCATCGGTCCAACCCACCAGGTAGTCTGAGGATGGCACCAGCTCCTCGAAGGTCTCGAAGAGGCCGCTCAAGTTCTTCACGTTGGAGGCCCTGACCCGCACGATCCCGGTCTCTAATCGCTTGAGCTTCAACCTGATGCGAGTCGTCACTCCAAGCGCCCCGAACCCGCCAATCACGGCATGGAATACGTCGGCATGTTGCTGGCGACTGCACGTCAGGCGGCCTTCCTCAGGGGTCCACAGATCGAACTCCAGGACGTGGTCACCGATCGGTCCCACCGCGAAGTTGTTCTTGCCGTGCACGTTGGCGGCGACGCATCCGCCCATGGTCGGCCGCATCGTCCCGGGCACAACCGCCGGCCACAGCCCGTGCGGCAGCGCCGTCCGCCACAGATCTTCGACCGTCACACCCGGCTCTACATCGACGACACCGTTCGCCACGTCCAGAGCCAGGACTCGATTGAGTTGACCGGTCCCGATGACGACGTTGTTTTCGTTGAGCGCCGCATCACCATACGACCTTCCAGCCCCGCGCAGCCCAACGCTCTTGCCGCTGTCGGCGGCGACCTCGATGAACCCGATCAGCTCATCGATCGACCTGGGTTCGAGATAGTGGGCTGCCGAGCCCACCGCCTGGCCATATCCATGCAGCGCGCGCCGTGAGTCCATCAGATGTTCAGGTGCCTGAAGATGGGCGATGGGATGTTGCGAATCACGGCTAGCGCGGCGCCCCATCGGCGAGGGAGGAAGACCTCCGGGGAGCCGCCGGCGGCTGCCAGCTGGACGGTATCGCGGGCGATCTGCGAGGGCTCGACGATCCAGAGCAGATCCTCGCGCCCCTCGGTCATCGCCGTAGAGACGAAGCCGGGCTTGACGGTGACCACGTCGACGCCGTAGCGCGACGTGCGGTTGCGCAGCGACTCCAGGTAGATGGTCATCGCCCCCTTGCTGGTGCAATACGCCGGGTTGTCTCGGCGGCCTCGTTCACCGGCGATGGACGAAACTCCGACCAGCGTGCCGGCGCGCCTGCCTTCGAAGTAGGCGGCGGTGGGATTGCACCACGCCATGGTCCCCAACAGATTCACCTCGACCATGAACCGGTCCTTGGTGAAGTCGTATTCGTGCTCGGCCACCGCGGTCATCACGCCAGCGGCGTAGACCATGAGGTCCAGACCACCCAGGCGACCGACCAGCTCGTCGAAGAGCGCCGGCACCGCGTCGTAGTCGGTCACGTCATGGACCACAGCGAACGCATCGCCCCCGGCGGCCCGTATGGACGCGACGACCGCGTCGAGCTGATCGCTACGGCGAGCCAGCAGCGCGACGCGAGTCCCCTTCGTCACCGCGAGCTCGGTCGCGATGGCGGCGCCAATGCCCGATGATGCGCCAACGACAATGGCGGTAGAGAACGTCTTGGTGGCCATGGGCGCAGGACGCTACAGCATGACTCCGCTCGTCGCAGCTAAAATCGCACCACAGCGCCGGCGCTCATACCCTCGCCGTCCATCGCGAAGGTCGGCATCACGTCCGGTACATCGGCACCCGCCGACTCGCTCGCCGCCGACTCGCTCGAGACGATCAGGTAGACGCCGACGCCAACGGCCACGAGGCCAACGCCCAACAGAGACCACCCCGCTGCGTTGAACCCCTGGATTTCAGCCACCAGGCTGTCGCCTTCAGGACCCACCGGAATGCTGTTGTTCGCCGGGACCTTGCTGTAAGCGACCCCCACAAGCACGCCGCCGACGACCGTCACAGCCGCGCCGGCGCCGGCCAGGACGTAGCCAGGCACGGTGAGGTCTGAGCCTGCCTCGACAAGCTCATTGCCGTCACTGCCCCCCGCCCCCACCTTTTTCATCCGGGCCACGACGCGCTCGGTGGCGTCCGGCTCGACGACGATCCGCTTGACGAACGTTTTGTACCCCTTGGCCCTCACCTCGATGACGTAAGAGCCCGATGTCACGACGTGACTCTTGACCGGAGCGGGCCCGATCGCCGCTCCGTCCAGGTAGACGGTGGCGCGCGGGGCATCCGCCTGGACGTTGACGTAGCCCTCCCGGGGCTCGGGCTCGAGCCGGATCTTTAGCGTCTTCTCTTCGCCGGCGGAGATGCTGACCTCGAGCTTGCCATCGAGATAGAGCTTCTTGCGTCCGACGATCTTGAGCAGCCCTGCGGGCACCCACCGCTTGAAGGGGGTCGTCACCAGGGACTCGCTGTTGCCATCTTGGAGCGTCAGGGTGCAGGCCACGTCGCTGGGAGTGGACTGCACCGTCACCCTCCCGTGAGTGCTCCGCAGCTTCTTGGCGATGGTCTCCAGGTGCTTTCGCGCAGCGGCGGCGAATTTGTAGTCGCCATCGGTAATGAGCGCCTGCGCGAACCACCTGTGAGCCTGCGAATGCTCGCCGAGCTTCTGCAGCGCCCGGGCGAGGTTGTGCATGTAGACCGCCTTGGGGTCGAGCTGCACCGCCTGCTCGAACTTGTCCCGCGCAGCCCGAAACTTGCCGGCGCGGGCCTTCTTCAACCCGGCGCGCACCAAGGCCTCGGCCTTGTCTCCCGATGACTGGGCCCGGGCGTCGCCGGCCATGTTCAACGACGGGGAGATCGACAGGAGACCGACCATCAACAGAATCGCTAGACGGCTCACGCCCAGTTTACCTCGGACCCCAGGCTGCATTCCCCCACAGGATGCCCCGCTACTCCAACGGTTGGCAAATGAGCTTGAGTGAGTCGATGTAGAGCCCGGCGCCCCCTGAGACGCCAGTGACGACGTGCCCCTTCGGGCACTTCAAGGTGTATTCCACGCCGCGGGTGCCGCCGACGGACTGGGTCGTCTTCTGGCTGGTCCCCAGTCGCGCCCCGCCGCCCTTGAAGTTCTTGAGCTTCTTGACGGCGTCCTCGATGTCTTTGGCTTTCAGCGACCCGATACGCTCAGCGACCTTGGCCTGTCCCGCGACGTATGCTTCGCCCGCCTCCTCAGCGTAATCGACGACGGTGCGGCCATCCTTTTTCCGGACGGCCGCAGGCTGCGGCGACGCGGCAGGGGTAGCCGGGACAGGAGCAGCGACAGGCGAGGGGCTGCGTGCTTCGCTCTGGACCGTCGCTCGGTCGATCTTCTCTCTCAGCAGCTCCTTTTTGCCGAGACTGACACCCAAAAAGACGCGGGACAGGTCAATCGAGCCGCGAATCTTCGACGAGCGACCGAGCTCGACGGAGTAGGTCCCGGAGTCGACCGCGACGTAGTGAGTCTCTTTCCACATCGCTCGGCCACCGCGCGCGCGGCGGTGGATCTCAAACCGCAGGGGGTAGATCCCCGAGATGGCCTTCCCCTCCGAGCTCTGCAGCTTGCCATCGTAGACCACGATCTGGACGGGCCCCGGCGAGGAGCCTTTCTTCTTCGTGGTCTTGCGCGCCGCGGTCGCCTCGCTCGGCTCGGCGATCAACGCACCCGCCAGGAGCGCCATGACGCCGGTGAGCGCCAGCGCGCGAATCGAGACCAGACAACGTCGTTTCATCTTGAAAATCCCTGAGCTGGAGCTTCTCAGCGGGAGGTCTAACGGGGCGGGGTGCGGCTGTCAATCAAGGGTTCGACGTGGCGCCGCGCATCGTCGAGGGAGTCGGCCACGAAAACACCAGGTAGCCGTCGGTCCGAGAGATCTCCACGGCGGTCTCGCCGACGGGCAGATAGGGCAGCTGCCACATGGGTGTGTTGTTGAGGATGGCCTCGGCGAGGGGCAGCGCCAATGCAGCCTCGATGTCGTCAGGTGGCGCCAGGATGCCTGACCTGGTCGGGGTAGCACCCGTCAGCGAGATGCCTTCGGTGGCCAACCAGACCTCCCCGTCAGGATCCACGCTCAGCGGACCCGAGATAGAGACGCCAAAGGTGAACGCCGTAGCCAGGATGCGAGCGTCGTCGACGGTCACGTAGATCTCGACCGACACCGACGAGGTCGACAGTTGCAGCTCCGGCACGCCATCGTCACCCACCCCGACAGAGACCTCGAATCTGCCCTGGGGCCACAGCCGAGCGCTCAACTCGGTGTCCCCGAGCTCCGCCAGTTGGGGCCAGGACGCCATGACCTCCTGCATCGGCCACTCGATGTCCCCCGCGCTGCGGTCGCCGCAGATGCGACCTGCGAGCCAGACCAGGTGCAGGCTCCGCACCAGCGCCGCCTCGCTCAACAAGAGGGTGGTCGAGACGCTCGGGTCCGAGGCCGGGACCTGCACCCCGGATGCCACCGGCGGGCTCATGTCATCCGGAGGCACGCAGTCGTGCCGCGACCCGTCGAGGCCAGCCGTGAAGAAGACATAGAACCTCCCGTCGACGTAGCTCCATGGCTTGTCCCCAGGACCGTCGGGGGCCACGAGCTCGAGCTGGGCGTCCCCGGTTCCCAGGCTGGCGTCAGCGAAGACCGCATCGACCCGCGTCCCGAGGCCCACCCCCAAGGCGTCTGGGAGACCCACCTCCAACAAGGGCGCCATGACCGACACGACATCCTGGGCTGTCGCCGAGATGAGCCCCGCGACGAGGTCATCGAGCTCAGCCTCCCTCCCCCAAAAGGCGTCGTGGCAGTCCGAGAACTCACCGCTCGGCGTGTCCGCGACCCACTCTACGTCATCCAACAGCGACGCCTCCAACGCGCCGGACTTGGTGCTCTCCAGGGCCAATCGGGTCATCAGCCGCAGATTGCTTCCGGCGACCGTCCCCGAGCAGGTGACCGCACCTGGGACTTCCAAGGTGGCTTCGAGGCTGAGGGACTCCAACTCGACGACGAGGGTCGGCCCCGCCACCGAAGCGCCCACGGTGATCGCGCCGGGGACCGCGCTGCCGGACCAGCTCGCGAGCCACTCGGCCTCATAGGCGGAGCGGGGGAGCTGCGAGCCCGGCCGGGCGCTGTCGATGAACAACCCAGACGCGAACTCCTTGTTCACAGCGCCTGTGAGCCGCGCGCCGGCGACGGTGAACCCATCGTCTCCGAGCACCACCACCAGGGCGTTGGCGGTGGTCGGGAGCCCACTCGGCTCGTCGGTGAGGCCAGAACCCCACACCGACACACAGGCCGCCGCCCCCGACCCGAGGGCC
>JAAZYN010001200.1 GCA_014239625.1 Myxococcales bacterium
CGCGGCGGGACACGAAGACGAACAGGTGCCCGCTGAACACGTCCATGTCAGCCGCCCGGACCAGCGCCTGGAGCCCATCGAAGCCCTTCCGCATGTCGACCGGCGTGGTCCACAGGAAGATGCGGACCGCCGAGGTGATGCTCAGCACGCCGCCCTCCCGAGGGCGGCCACGTACTCGACTGGCGGGAGCTGGTCGAACTCGATGGTCACCGCCCCGATGCGGACCCTGACCACGCCGCTCCGAATTGGCGTCGGTGTCGGCAGCTCGACGAACTCGCCGGACGCCACTTCCTCGCCGTCGCGGAGCTCGCGAATCCAACGGCTCAGGCTCCCTGCCGTCAGCCCGTGCTTCTCAGCAAACTCCCGCTGTGTCAGGCCGCTCTCCGCCCAGCGCTGTGCCCAGCGCGTTCGTGTCGATGCCCGGCGTATCTTGCGTTTCTTCGCCATCCAGTCCTCCATGGGTCATGTGCTCGCACACCTGGCCCACGCGGCCTCGGGGGGCAACAACGGTGTCTGCCGGACGCGTACGCTTCTGCCGTGCGTATCGCTGAGTTGCGCGAGGTTGTGACGTGACCTGACAGGCCCGGCGCTCAGAGACCTGGAACTCATCCTGAAGATGCTGGACCGCCCGCCGCTTGCGCGACGGGCCTACCAGTTTCCCTCTGCGACCTCCTTGAGCATGGCGATATCGAGAGCCTGGTCGGCGACGATGGTCTTGAGGCGCTGGTTCTCCTTCTCCAGCGCGCGCAGCCGCTTCACCTCGGCCACATTCATCATTCCGTACTTGTTCCGCCACCGGTTGTACGTCGGCTGGCTAACCCCCATTTCTCACCGACCTCTGGCTCATGCTTGGGATCCTCGGCGCTTTCGCGGCGTGCTCCCTCCAGCC
>JAAZYN010001201.1 GCA_014239625.1 Myxococcales bacterium
ACCCGTCAGCACTACGCCTCCTTGGTTTCGCTCGAAGTTCCATGAAACATCCGGGCTGGAGCGCCTTGGCCGCTGGTGGAGCGTTCGGAGCGGAACAAGGCGGCCCCCCCCCGGCTCGTCGCCGCTCACCGATTGGGGCCGCTCCCTCAGCGCATCGTGGCGGTCCCTCGCGGCCGGGCGGAGCCGGCCGCGCCCGGCCCTCGGCGAGGTCTTCGTCATCGCGTCCCCGCGCTGGTGTGCAGCTCAGTCGGTGCGTGTTCGCCTACGTGCGGATGGGCCGCGAGGTTTCGCTCCGCCGCCGCGCCATCAGCTCAGGCGCATCTTGGCCGCCCTCTTTACCGCGGGGCGCACCCGTGGCGAACGGCATATCCGCTGAAGCTCCCTGGCTTGGAGGGTCCGCAGCAGCCGCAGCGCGGTACCTTGGGGCGTCATGGGGTTCATGACCAGGTTCATCAGGGTGCGGCGGCACCTCAGGTAATGCGGCTGACCCGCGATCCAGGTCAGGGCTGGCCGCGAGAGCTGGGCGATAGCGCTATACTCGGCGATCTCGTCATCCTCGCACTCAGGGTTCCGGACCACGCTCAGGTGAACACGTTTGTCCGAAGAGCGGATCAGCCTCTGTCTAAGCTCGCGCGAAGCGGTGGCAGCCAGCGCGATCCGCTCCTCCGAGGTGAGGCCAGACAGTTGCCGGTGCGGCGGCGTGTCGCTCGCTGAGGCGCCGTCCCTGGCTGTCGCCGCCGGGGTTGAGCTTCGGAGGCGCGGACGGCTGACGGCCGCCGCGGCGCGGCGCGTCTGCGCGGTGGCGTCGCGGCGGCCGCGGCGAGCAAACGTCGCCTGCTCACAGCGAGTAGCGGCACGAGAGGCGGCGGCGGACCTTC
>JAAZYN010001202.1 GCA_014239625.1 Myxococcales bacterium
CGCCGGAGGGAGTACGCACCCGTCAGCGCTGCGGATCCGCCGGTTGCAGCCGAAGTTCCATGAATTATCCGGGCTAGGAGTCGTCCACGCCATCCACCGTCATCCGGCGGTCTTCACGGTTGCCCAGGCCAAGGCCTTGCGTGGCCAGCTGGAGGGGGTGCACGTGAAGAACCTGTTTCTTCGCGACAAGAAGCGTCGCTTCTGGTTGGTCAGGGCGCCGGAGGACCGGGTCGTGGATTTGAAGGTGCTGCGGCGGTCCCTGGGGGCTCGTGGAGGCCTGGGCTTCGCCTCGCCCGAGCAGCTGCTGGAGCATCTGGGCGTGGTCCCGGGGGCCGTGACGCCGCTGGCGGCGATCAACGATCCAGACGGCGCCGTGACGGTCGTGTTGGACCGAGCGATCCTGGCCGCGGACAGGGTCAACGTGCATCCGAATCACAACGCGGCGACCGTCGGCCTGTCCCCGGATGACGTGGTGCGTTTCCTGGTTCACGTCGGACACCCCCCCCAGCTGGTGGACCTCGGATGAAGCGCTGAGCGAGGGCGGCGCCTGTGCCGCGGGGCTGGGTGGGTACGACACGCCGGAGCGCTGGGAGAGGCGAGGCTGAAGTGGGCGCCGGGGCACCTGCCGAGCCGAGGGCCCACGCTGCGTCTCCCAGCCCCATCGAGGGCAGGCGTCGAGGCTGCGGGGACGGCCGAGAGCTACCAGTCGGTGATCGTGTAGTCCTTGAGGAACTGTCCCCAGACGTGCTCGCCGCTGGCGAGGCCGTCAAAGATGGGGTCTACGATCCGCGCCGCCCCGTCCACGATGTCCAGGGGCGGGTGGAACCTGTGCATCTGCCGCTTGATCTCGGC
>JAAZYN010001203.1 GCA_014239625.1 Myxococcales bacterium
GAGACCGACGTCGTAGCAGCGCTACGTCGAGGTCGAGCCACGCCGCCAGCGGCGACATCGCCCAGAAGGTCGCGTTCAACGAATCTGACCGGCGGAATCAGCCTTCTCCAGCCTGGGTGGCATGCCCGCCGCACTCTCCGGCGGGTGCCGCCACGGCTCGGACATGATAGCTTCAGCGCATTGGCAACGATCGGAGGTGACTTGTGAGCAGAGGCCGCATGACCGCGTTGCTGTTGGCCGTCGCCCTGTACACCAGCTGTACCGCCAGCGCGCGGAAGGCCGAGGACCGCCCATCGACTCGAGGCCCGCTCGCGGCGCTCCAGCCGCTCATCGCATCTCTGCACACCGGAACCCACGCCCTTGTCACAGGCGCTCCGGCAGCTGAAGCGTTCCCAGGGTTTCCAACTCAGGTCCCCGAGGAACGCCTGGTCAATGCGCGAAACGACTACCGGCGCTCCGGCGCGGCGTCGCTTCTACTCGCGGAGTTCGAGATGATCCTTCAGTACTGTCAGGACGGCCAGCCTACTGGGCGTTACATGGTCGATCTGGCGCACTTCGGCGCTCTGGGCATCTCTGGGATCCGTCGAGTCACCAAGCCGGTCGATGCGACCGTGTGCGAGGGCAAGACGAAATTGTGGCCGGCCGCTGCCTACACGGGGCAATGGGCGGCCCTGGGGGCGCTGGCTCGAGGGCTCGGAGAAGCGCTCGCCGACGCCGCCAGGTGCCAGGCTTTGCCGCTGACGACTTGGAGCGTCGCGGCCGCGATGTATCCCAGCGCCGAACGCCCCGGGATCATCGCGCGGCAGGGCGCTCTTCGAGAGGCGATGAAGGCCCGCTGCAGGGAACC
>JAAZYN010001204.1 GCA_014239625.1 Myxococcales bacterium
ACGGCGGGGGACAAACAAGCCAGGATTGTGACCGCGTAGTTTTCATACGGGGCACTAGCGGACATGAATGACGCCTCTCGACCTCAGCAGCCACGGACACGCCCTCGTATGTGGCGCCAGCAAGGGAATCGGGCGCGCCGCGGCGCTGGCGCTGTCGGAGCTGGGGCTCCACGTCACGGTGCTGGCTCGAAGCGCCCCCTCACTGCAGTCGTTGCTGCCGCAGCTCGAGCGCAACGGCGCGCGCCAGACATCGTACATCGAGGCGGACCTTGATCAGCGCGACGACCTCGAGCGGCGGGTAGGTGAGCTCGTCGGTCGATGGGGGCCGATTCACATCCTGGTCAACAACACCGGCGGACCCCCAGCAGGGCGGCTGCTCCATGCGACGGAGGGGGACTTCCTGCTCGCCTTCGGGCGTCACGTCATGGCCGCCCATCGGCTGGTCAACCTGGTCCTACCGGGGATGCGCGAGGCGCACTACGGCCGGATCATCAACGTGATCTCCACGTCGGTCCGGGAGCCGCTGCCCAACCTCGGCGTGTCCAACACCATCCGTGGGGCGATGGCGGCCTGGGCGAAGTCCCTGGCCAATGAGCTCCCTCCAGGGATCACGGTCAACAACCTGTTGCCCGGCTTCACCCGGACCGAGCGCCTCGACGAGCTCGCCGAGCAGGTGGCCAAGGAGCGCGATACCACCGCGGACGAGATCCGCAGACACTGGTGCTCGACGATCCCCGAAGGCCGCCTCGGCACAACCGAAGAGCAGGCCAACCTCATCCGGTTTCTCGCTTCGCCTCAGTCGAGTTACATGCGGGGTGCGAGCATTCACGTGGATGGTGGAAGGAT
>JAAZYN010001205.1 GCA_014239625.1 Myxococcales bacterium
TGCTGGCGCAGCAGCTTCTGGAGGAGGCCCGCCGAGTCACCGTCGGCAGCCCCCTTGGGCGTGACGAACACAGCGTAACCGGTCTCCTGAGCGCTGACGCGAGGCGCCAGCGTGAGGAGCGAGAGGATCATGCAGGACACGAAGAGCAAACGGGTCATGGACCACCTGTAGGTCGACAGGGGGTGAACGAGAGGGGGCGGACCATAGCACAACCTGCTAAGGTCGCGCCCAGTGACATCCTCGAACCGTCCGACGCCGCGAAACATGCTCCTGGCGCTGCTGCTGCCGTCGCTCCTGGCGGTGCTGGCCTACATGCCGATCTGGGACGCCGGCTTCGCGTTCGATGACCCCGTAGCCATCCAGAGCAACCCTCTGATAAACGGGCAAGCGCCGGTCGGCGACACCTTCACGCGAAACTTCTGGGGCGACCAGCGGACGTACGAACACGTGGCCAGCTGGCGCCCTCTTACGGTGCTGTCGTTGCGCGCTCAGCACGGCATCGGGGGTGGCGAGGCCAGGACCTATCACGCCACCAACCTGCTGTGGTTGCTGGCGCTGGTGGCGCTGGTCTGGTGGGCGGGCTCGACCACTGGTCTTCCGCCGCCCCTCGTCGGCGCGGCGGGAGCCTTCATGGCGCTCACCGGCGCCAACTCGGAGGCGGTCGCGAGCATCGTCGGCCAGGGCGATCTGATGGCGTGCGCCCTCGCGATGGCGGGGGCGGTCGCGTTGTTTTTACGGACGGGTCCGCGGTGGACGGTCATCGGCGTCCTGGCCCTGGGCCTGGCCCTGTTGTCCAAAGAGACAGCCGTCCTGTTGGTGGTCCCGGCCGCGATAGTGACCGCC
>JAAZYN010001206.1 GCA_014239625.1 Myxococcales bacterium
GCAGCACTACGCCTCCTTGGTTTCGCTCGAAGTTCCATGAATGATCCGGGCTAACAGGGATCGTACATCGTCGGGAAACGAGGACCAGAGGGCCCTGGTCGATCGTAGAACGTATCATGCTCGATGCCTTTGCCAGCCCTGTCAGCCCCGTTACCCAGCGCCCCGAGCCAGGCTGTGCTCGGGGCGCTGGGGCGGCCCTCGGCGCGGACGCGGTGTCCGCGTCGACGAGGGCTCTGGTCGGGACCCTGGGAGGTCGACAACGCCGCCCGGATGAGCGGTGTCGCGGCCGGCGCGCGGCAGACACGATTCGAGCCACGACGCACATCGATGCAGAGGAGACTTCACCATGAAACGCGCATACCGACTGTCGATGGACATGACCGCTGACATCCGCCCCTTGCCCGCGGCGGCTGAAGGACCGGATTCGGGCTTGTCGCCCGTCGCCCGCAGGCTGGAGCGGTTTCGTCTGCAGCGCGCCGAGGAGCGACGGCGATGGCGGCGAATGAGGAACGGGCTCGCCGCCGTCGCGCTGACCCTCGGCGTCCTGATCGTGACGTTCTGACCTTACGTTTTCGTCGTTGGCGCGGCGGTCAGCGGCTGTCGGCGCCGGAGGTCGGGGGCGGAGTCACAGCGTCTGTGTCGGTTTGCAGACGTTGACATCCGGGCTGCTCGCCGACGGTTGGCATCGGTACTGTCCCCACTGGTCAAACCGCGCGTCGTACGCGCGCCAACGGCAATCGGCCTGGGTCTCGCAGGTCTTCAAGCAGGAGCGGGTGGTGACCGTCAGGCCCGCCGCGTTGGTGACCGTCTCCTCCAGGGCCGACCCCGCCGGGCACGCG
>JAAZYN010001207.1 GCA_014239625.1 Myxococcales bacterium
GCGGATCCGCCGGTTGCAGCCGAAGGGCCATGGAACATCCGGGCTAACGGTGCTCGAACTCGACGTACTCGACAGCGTCGAAGTGCCTCTTGAACACGCTGAGGATCTCCGCCAAGAGCGGTCGGTCGTCGCCGATAACCCGGTCCTTGAGGCTGTCGGAGCGGGTCGCCGCTCGGTCGCTGCTGCTGCGCAGTCGCCGCAACCGGCGCTGAAGCGGTCGTAGATCCTCGATCAGCTCCTCTTCGTCTACCTTGGCGCTCCCGACCACCGACAGCAGGAACAGCTCTTTGCCTCGAGAATCGTCCAGGAAATACCACGTGTCCCGGCCGGGCAGCTCGGTCCAGGCCACGGAGGGAACCTCGAGGACGGCGACCTCTGGCGACTCGGGGAAGATGCGCTTGATGGCTCCCGACGACTCCACATGCCAGATCGCCGCGTGGGCCGACCGGTTGAGGCGCATATGGAGCTGGAAGTGATCCCACGAGTGCAGCTTCGCCCCTTCGTTGGGCAAGCGTCTGGCGTTGGGCGTCCCCAGCGGCGCGCCAACCTGTTGAATCATGAGCCTCAGGTGCGGCCTGAGCTTGGGGTCCGCTGGCACCGCGGCGGCGGGGGCAGCGAAGGAGCTGGGCGAACGGGAGTAGCTGGGCTGCGGGCTCGGATAGGTGACAGGGCCCCCATTGTCCAACGGGGTCCCGGCGCTCCACCCAGGCGACGGGGGCGCCTGCGGTCCAGCCAGCTCAACGATCTCGGCCATGGTCACGGTCAGCGCCGCGGCCAGCGCCGCCCGCGCCATCCAGCGCCTCGCGACCCGGCTCCACCGCTCGGTCTTGCGTC
>JAAZYN010001208.1 GCA_014239625.1 Myxococcales bacterium
CGCAGCGATCGAGTAGGCCGGCGGCGTGGCCGCGGATGAGCGCTCGTCGTCGACGTCGACCCGCCAGGCGGTCGCCGGCGCGGGACCGGGGAGAGGGAGCCCAGCCTCGGGGCCGATGTAGCCCCGAGGCCGATGGCGAGGAGCTCGTCCTGGGTCCCGTCAGTCAGCTGGCCGAGACCGTGCCCGCCGATACGATGGAGAAGGGCATCGTGTGCAGGAGGCCGCCGTCCTGATCGAGGATCTCGACGGTCCACTCGCCGATGTCCCGCTTGCTGACGCTCTTGCGGCTCCAGGTGCGCCACCCATAGCTCTTGCCGACGCGCAGTTCGTAGCTCCACATCTTGCGGCCAGCTTTCTTCCAGACCATCGTGACGGTGGTCGGCTCGGACCGGTTTTTGACCTTGATGAACGCCCAGATCTTGTCGGTGTTCGTGGTGAACGAGTCGCTGATCCCGATCGGGGTTCTCTGGTCGACACCGGTCGCCAGAGCTGACGCGACGATGCCGAACTTACCGCTCACTTTGAAGGTCTGGAGCGCCGGGCCGTTGGGCTGCAGCCGCTCGGGCTTCTTGGCTCGAGCGACCTTCGCGGGTGTGCGCTTGTCAGGCCCCACCTTCTTGGGCGCCTCGCTGCGGTCGGCGATGACCTTGGATGACGCGGGACCGGGCGAGGCGGCGGTGTCGGCGGAAGGCTTCAGGACATAGACCCGCGCGTCCGCCTCTGCGACCCCCGGCGTACTCACCGGCCTGGCCTCCAGGGGCGCGCGCGTCTTGACTGGACCGGCGTCCGCGGAGATCGCGTCGAACGCTTCACTCACGGCCGTCGCGTCGCCTA
>JAAZYN010001209.1 GCA_014239625.1 Myxococcales bacterium
TTTCTTATCCAAACACATTTCCGAAGCGCATTGGCCCAATGATCATATATACCCAGTTTTATCAAAATTGGATGAAAACTGTAGAAGGAGTAGTCTTTTAAGTTAATTTGAGCTGATACCACTATATGTTTATACTGAACTTTGACCCCAAAACGCGTAACCCGAATATTGTCCGATCTTTAAACCAAACACAATTCTGATAAAGCATGTCATGAGGATTCTAAATATCTAATTGGTTTTATTTTAACTTAATATTTGAAGGAGGAGTAGCGTTTTGAAATTTGACCTAATTTACCCCTTAAGTGCCCCTCCCGGGGCCCCCGGGGGTCAAATTTCTTATCCGAACACAATTCCGGAGCGCATTGGCCCAATGATCATATATACCAAGTTTGAACAAAATCAGATGAAAACTGTAGGAGGAGTAGTCTTTTTAGTGAAAAGTTAACATACAGACGACGACGAACGACGAACGACGAACGACGACGACGACGACGACGACGACGACGGACGAAGTAGGATCGGTAAAGCTCACTTGAGACTTTGTCTCATGTGAGCTAACAAAAACCTAAAATACATGTTTGTTTTACATTCTACTTCCAAAACTTCCATTCTTCTATTGTGCTGCCCTCAGTTTTTGTGTTTAAACAACCACCCACAGAAGCAGTTTTCAGGCAGCAGGCACCCACTATAGATTCAGTTTTCTACCAATGACCAGCACACAGAGTCTTTTTTTTTAAACTGCCGTCCCCTGGTACCTCATATGTTTTAATGGAACAGCCCTTATCTTGTAAAACAAATTGCAAATTTTCTATCTATATTGGGCCTTT
>JAAZYN010000120.1 GCA_014239625.1 Myxococcales bacterium
TAGAAGGACCGCGGGGCCTTACCCTCCTTGAGGAGGACGGCCCCCCGCATGAAGTATTCGGACCTGAACACCGACGCCAGCGTCTCCAGTTCGTTGTCCTCGAACATTCCAAACACCGGCAGGCCGCGCATCATCGCGGCCGCCGGCGAGGACTCGCCAGCGCGGATCATCCGCCCCTCCTGGTCGACGCGAGGAGCACGCGCTTCATCATGCGGATCCCCTCCTCAGGGTCTTCGAAGAGCTCATCGCTCTTACGGAGAGCGCTCCGCATGGTCTGCACAACCAGAGGAGCGAGGGCGCGAACGAGCCGATAGATCGCGACTTCACCTTGAGCTCCGAGGCCGTAAAACCGTTCTCGTTCCAAGACCAGCGCCGTCACTTCCGACACCGCCTCCGCGCTGTTCATATAAGGCCCGGTGTCCAACAGACCGATGACCCCAACCACGTCCCCCGGATGCAGATCCTGCATCACCGTCGGGATCCCGTGTCGCTGAGACCGCGACAGCCGAACATCCCCCTCCATGAGCATGTAAATCGCGTCGGCTGGCTCTCCTTCCGCAGCCAACACGGAGCGAGCCGCATACCGCCTGATGGCGCCGATCTCCAGCAACACCGACAGGTCGCGCTCATCGAGTGTCTCCAGAAACGGCAGCACCTCGCGAAAGGAGCTGTGGTCGGACGCGTTCATGATGCCTCCGGCTGAGAGCTCGCGGTCACCACGCAGTCGCGACCTCGAGCCTTGGCCTCGTACAACGCGTTGTCAGCTCGCCGTACGAGCGAATCGAGGTCATCGCTTTGCGCCAACGATGACACCCCGAAGCTCGCTGACAGGCTGTCTCCATGAGCGAAGTCGTGTTCCCGTATCGCGACCCGCAGACGCTCGGCGATCTCGGTGGCGGTGGCGACGTTGGTGCCAGCGCTCAGCACCAGGAACTCCTCGCCCCCCCAACGTCCAAAGTAGTCGCTGGGCCTGACGCGTTCCCGGGCGAGGTCGGCCACCGAGCGCAACACCTGATCGCCCACCTGATGACCGTAGGTGTCGTTGATGCGCTTGAAGTGGTCGAGATCGAACAACACCACCGAGAAGCCATCTTCCTGATCGGCCTCCTGCCGATCGAGCTCGTGATTCAACAGGTTTTCCATCATTCGCCGATTGTAGGCATTGGTGAGCTGGTCCGTGGTCGCCAACGTCTCGAGGCGCTGGTTGAGCCGCACCACAAGCCCCTCATAGTATTCGCGCACGAACTGAAAGAGCAACGCGAACAGGAACACAGTGACGAAGCTGATGGCCCACTCGCGCAGCATCACCGGCCCGATAGGGCTCTCAGGGTAGGCCAAGAAGATGACGCTCGCCAAGGCGACGAGCAGACAGACCCAAGCGACCGCTCGCCGCACCCCCTGGAGCGCGAAGGCCACCGGGATGAAGATGAAGGACCACGACAGGTACGAGATAAACCCGCTCTCGAAGATGTAGACGAACCCTCCCAGGAGCATCAGGAAGGTCGCCAAAACCCCCATAAACTCAGAACGTTCAGGCTTCTTTTCGATGAACAACGCCGCTACCGCGATGAGCAGGCTGAAGAGCGCCAGCGCGATCCCCAGCGCGTGACGGCCCTCGATAAAGTTCAACGCGGACTCGACGACGGCCAGGGTGAGGCCCATCCACACGTACCACGTGAGGATCTTACGGCGGATGCGGTCCCGGACTTCGCTGAGAGACGCCGCGTCGTGAGCGGCCGTCGCGACATCGGCCAGCCCCATCGATCGTTCTAATAGCTTGAACATCGCTCGAACACACCACGCTCACGGAGGGCTCACCGGGGTGATCAGGCCGTCCACGACCTGCCAATGAGCCAACGGTCCGGTCACATCACCCTGGCCATCGATGTCCAAGGCGCCGGAAGCGCCATCGTAATCGACATCGCCATCCGCAGCCAAATCGCCGAACGCGGCCCCCAGTGAACCGGCTGTCAGGACGGCTCCACCTGCGCTTGACGCGACGACCCCCTGCCACACGGGCTGCGACGCATCCGCCTGGTGGGCGGCCAGCCCGAGGGCCAACAACACGACAGCGTCGAACGCCTGCGCTTGATACGGCCGCAGCGCAGCCCCATAGGTCGCGGCGTACAACCCTTCCAGATCAGCGTACCAGCGGCCCTGATCGGCGAACAGCACACCTCGGTGAGGGACGACGCTGAGGGCCTCGTTGCCGGCCTGCGCGACAAACCCCTCGCTGGCCAGGGAGTCGGTAAAATAGAACGGCACGACTCGATCGCTGAGGGCCTGAGCCATCGTCCTGACGAGGTTGGCGCCGGCCTCCGGAGCGACCACGAGCACGATGGCCTCGGCCGCCTGGTCCAGGAGCTGAGCCAACAGCTTGGCGTCATCGTCCGGTGTGGACCGGGGCAAGCGACCGACGACGGACAGCCCGGCGGCGGTCGCGGCGTCCTCGATGGCCGCCCCCATCAGCTCTCCGTAGGCGCCTGGATCAGCGATGATCCCGAGGCTGCTCGCCTCGTCGGCGACGATCATCCCCACGACCCCCGCGGGGACGAGATCCTCCGCGGTGCAGGCGCGCAGCACGGGCCAGGCGTCCGACAGCGCGGCGCCACCGGTCCGAAACCCGAGCCCCGTGGCGCTGGGCGCGATGAGCGTGAGGCCGCGGCTCGCGGCGACCTCTGCCACCGCACGGGATAACGGCGGGCCCACCGAGCCGATGAACCCCGCGACATCGAGATCTGCCAGCGCCACTGCCGCCGCCGCCGCCCCCTCCACGGAGCTGGCGTCATCGCGCACAGCGAGCACCACAGACCGCCCCCCGATCCCGCCCGCATCATTGACGATGTCGACCGCCAACTGGGCGGCGTCGACCAGCTCCGAACCCCGCTCGGCGAGGAGCCCGCTGAGCGGAGCGACGACCCCTATGGTCACCGGCGTCGAGGCCTGTGGGCCGGGGCAACCAGTCAGCGCCGCGAAGGCGAGCACCGACCAGGTCCAGCAGGAGACGCGCTGGAGTCTCAGGAGTCCGCTTTCTGAGGTTTGTACGTCCCGAACACCATGTCCCACAGCGGAGAGGTCACCCCATAGTTGTGCTCGGGCGTGTTGAAGTGGTGCAACATGTGCTGCTTGCGAATCATCTTGCCCCAACTGGACCGAGCCTTGCCGACGTGCGTCCAGTAGTGCGTCATGTCGTACCAGAGATAACCGACGACAAACCCGCTGAAGAACGGCAACGCCACGGCGTAGCCGCACGCGAAGTAGAAGATGAACCAGAACGGGACGGCCAGGGAGGCGCTGGCGCCCGGTGGCATCACCATTCGCCCGCGATCATTAGGATACACGTGATGAATTCCATGGATAAAGTAGTGGAACTGCGGCCACTTCTTCCAATGGAACAGCTTGCGGTGCAGCCAATACTCGCTGACCGTCCACACGAGCAGACCCAGCGAAGCCCAACCGAGGATGCTCGCGAGGCCCAGCGCTGTGTCGGTGAAGGCAAGATAGAGGCAGTAGGCGACGATCGGGACGTAGAAGACCAGAGGCGTCAGGCCGTGGCACCGCCCGAACTTCTCCATGAAGTCGTTCTTGAACTGCCGCCCTTGACCCGTGAGATGGATCTCATAGTCGCCAACTGTCTTGGCCGGTGGGCGTGTAGTGTCATTCATAAGCTCCTCCGAGCGGGGGAGTTTAGGTGGTGTCGCGGCCATGAGCAAGGACGTTTTGCGGCCCGCCGCCCCAGCCATTTTCCACGCGAATTCCAAACGTTACTTACGATAGCTGTCGGTCTTGGGTTTTGGGCCGGATGCGCCGCCACCGACCCAGCGCGTGCCCGGCCGATGGGTCGGCAGTGCTCTGTTCAGGCCCTGGGAGACGCCGACGGATGGGTAGTGACGGCGGCGGCGCCGGACCGACGCGGTCAGCGCGTGCTGCTCGCTGGCGCCGACAGGAGCGGCGACTACGGAGTGCCAACGTTGGGAATCTGGACGCCGGAGGCGGCCCACTTCGACATGACGCGAAGGTTTGATCGGGGCGCCGAAGGGAACTTCGAGGCCGCCATCCACACCCGCAACGGGTGGATGCTGGCGGCCACGACGCGGGGGCCGCTGCACGGCGCGATGAGTGACGACGCGTGGCTGGTCGTGCTCGACGAGCACGGCCAGGTCGAGCATCAACGCCTCCTCGGCGGACCTCACGAGGACTCCGCGAGCGCTCTGGAGAGGTCCCGGGGCGCGATCTGGATGCTGGGATCCACCTCCTCCGAGGGCATCAGCAGCCGAAGCAATGGGTGGGTCGTCGCCATCGACGAGAGCCTCCAGCGGTCCTGGAGCGCGACCTACGGCGACGGCTTCGAACAGGGTCTCATCGCTGCGGCCGCGGGCCGTGACGCGATGCTCGCCCTGGGCTGGCGACGCGAGACAAAAGACAGCCGCAGTCGTCCATGGCTGCTCGCCCTGGAAGCCGACGGCGCGGTCCGCTGGCAGCGCTCTCCCCAGCAGGTGCGTGGGGCACGCCCGAGCGAGTTCGGGCACGTCGGCGTGGAGGGAGACTTCTGGCTGGTCGGGCGCGACGGGCGGAAGGCATGGCTCGCTCGGTTCGATGCCAGAGGGCGCCTCCTCACGCAGCGCACCATCGGTCCCGCCGACGCCGGTCAGTCAGGCCTCCTCGCGATGCCGTTTCGCGATACGCCCGTGCTGCTGTTCGGCGGGGCGCTGCTCCGTCGACGCCCACGGATGATCGCCGGGTTCTTCTTACTGGGGCTGGACCGAGACGCCGGTTTGGACACCCGATGGGCCAGGATATCGCGGACGGGTCTTCCGCTCGCTATGCTGGCCGTCCCGCACCAAACCGGCTACCGGATCGTCATGTCGACCTCGACGCCGCGAGGGTACAGCGTGCACACCTTCGCCCTGGACTCCACGGCCCAACGGCTCGACTGTCCACAGGCCGCCTATCTTGAGGCCCCCGACGCCCGCGGTTCAGCCCGCATGTTCCGCGCCCCTGCGGCCGCGCACCGACGGTGATTGTAGGTCCGGAGCCATCGCGCACAGGCGCCAGGCGCCACCGTCAGGCCCCTCAGCTCAGCTCCGAAGCCGGCCGAAACAGGGCGAAGGCGCTCGTATAACCATGCACGTGAGCGGCGCCTTGGACGGGGCCGATTTCGCCGTTACAGAAGAAACCCCCCAAAGGAACGTCGCCCAGGCTGGCGAAGAACACCGACGAGTCGTGATCGGCGCTCCCATACAGACCTCTGCCCCGACCCAGGCACGCAAACATGAGCCCACCCGCCGGGCCCTGCTCAACCGTCGATGCATACGAGCGCAGATGGGCGGTGAGATCCTCGGCAGAGGTGGCCGCATCGCGCAGCTGAAACTGGACCACCGTGTTCGGCTCGATGGTGGACGCGACGGCCAACGCGCTGGGAGAGTCCGAGGCAAAACCGAGCACATTGCGCACCAGGAAATCGCCGCGCTCGTACCGCTCTTGCGTCGGGCTCATGACCAGCCCGACGAACACCCCAGCGCGAAACAGCAGCTGGTCGTCGTCCGACAAGCCGCCATAGATCTCCTCGATGACGTCGGCCGCGCTGCGTCCGTCCAGCGTGTGAATCAGATTGGCCTCGCAGCGAGTGACGAACATCGGCTGCCCGATGGGTCGGCAGCCCTGGGCCACGACCGTGTCCACAACCAGGTTACCGCTCAACACCAACCCCACGACGCCCCGGTCGAGTCCGCGGTTGCCCGCCAAGAGACGCGTCTGCCCGGGCAGACGCGCCCCGCTGGCTACTCCGCCCATCACGGGTACACCGGGGAACACCGCCTGAACCGAGTCCACGGTGGTCTGTACGTCGACCGTGAACGGGTCGGGCAGAAGCAAGACCCCCGAGGGGTCGCCGATACAGTCAGCCCCCTCGAGGACGGTCCGCCAAGCCGCCACGTCGCCGACCGCCGGAAGCTCGTCGGGCTCGAGCTGGAACACGTGGCAGGCCACCCCAGGAAGGCGCGCAGCGGTGACGCCCAAGGCTGGCTCCCCCTCGATCTCACGACGCGCAGCCACCACCCCGCCAGCAGAACACCCGACCACGGCGGCGCGGGGGAAGGTCTGTAGAATCCGTCGGCCCACATACAGCGCGTTGCGGCTGTGGTGCGCCGAGAAGAACACGACGATGAGGTCAGGGTCCCCAGAGTTCGGACTCGCGTCGGGAGGATAGAAGCTGTCCGTCACCTGGGTGAGGACCTCTTCCAGCGCCGCCTCGGTGTCTGGAAGCTCGGACAGTACGCTCGTGAAGTGCACGTCGCAGCTACTCCGCCAAAAGTGCCTCTACCTCTTCCGAGGACGCCCCGATGGCGGTGGCCAACCTGTGAAAGTAGTGCTGCTCCGCAGGGTCTCGGACTCGATCAGCGTCGGCTACACCGAGCACCATCTGCAGCAGCGGGAGCTTGTTGTCCGCGCGAATCTCGAGTTGTGCCACGGACGCGCTCAGCTCGAAGGTGTCAGCGTCGAAGGCGCGGATCGCCGCGCTGACCGCCTCCGGCAACTCGCCTACATGCGCGAAGTCGCCGAGAATGGCGCGAATGGCGTCGAACTCGACGGCGTCGAACCGTCGATCGGCGTACGCCACGCCCAAGAGGATCTCGGCGATCGCGACGAGCTCCCGAACATGAATTTCGTCCTTTGTCCCACTGGCGCTCAAGGTAGGCCTCCAGAAGCGTGTCAAGAGCCCGCGCCCGAGGAAACAGGGCACAAAAAAAGGCGGGCTGAACCCGCCATATCATACATCTACTTATGTTCGAACTAGCAGCGACACGCGTCGAGGTGCTTCACATTGTGTGAACCATGGGCCGGGCCGAAGCCTCCGCCGCCCCTTTGATCAGCCCCCGCACCGCGCGCCGCTGTAGCTCTCTCCGCCGTCCGGCGGCGTATCCTCCATAGAGCCTCCAAAAGGTGTTTTTGTCGTTCAGGGGAGTTTTTTGCAACCCATGCCCGACTCCTCTACAGCAATGACAGATGTCACTTCCGGAAGTCAACCGATTTACGACAACGCCACCGGATAGGCGGCTGAGCCGCTCCTGGCATCATTCCATCTCATGGGCCGAACGGATCGCGTTGGCTCAGCGGGTTCGCGCTCACCCAGAGGATCCAGGTCTTTACGAAGCCCACGCCGGACTTCACGCCGCCTCCAAAGATGGCCTCGGGCGTCTCCATGGCACGAGCGAGGTGCTCGAGCGGCACCTCGATCTTGTAGTGCTTTCCCGAGCGCCCCTTGGTGTCGGGCGGAGCGTCGCCGAGGTAGAGCAGCCCGTGATAGGAGCCGCGACCGCTGACGTCCACTCTCACCCTCCTGGCGCCGGCTCTCTCGAAGGCGGGCCACGCCGCCGCCAGACTGCGGAAGTGTCTCGCGCAGGTGTTGGCCAGGCGAGACAGCACGCAAGAGACCCAGACCCGCGCCGGCGACGACGCGATCGTGTCCTCCAGCACCAGCGGCGGGGCGGCGACGCGGAACGGCGCGCGAAAGCGGGTGTGGGGGTCGAGCCTGAAGCTTCCATCCAACGCTACGATCCGCACCCCCGCGGTCATGATGACGCCGTCGCTCAAAGGCGCCATCGCCGTCGGTCGCGACACGTGGTGAACGCAAGCGCCCAGGGACAGCAACAGGGCGAAGCACGTCGCCGCCAGGGGCAGCGTGCGGCTTCCAAGGCGAATCGGTGGATGTGGGTGCACGACACTGGGTCCATCGGTGAGGGTTGAGATCGCGGCCGCGACGCTCGCGTCGGCGCGCTGCTCTGCACCACTGAGCTTACTCGGCGAGAGCACCGGGCGCGAGAGCCCGACGAGTTCCGCGGCCTGACCTCGCCCGCCGCGGCGGCCTCCCGAACCACGCCCTCGCGTCGCCGCGCTGGCGCGCCAAGGAGCGGGCCGGCCTGAGAGCCCGACGTCGTGATCACGCGGCGCCGCGTGAGTGGGTGCGGCGCCGCGCCAGGGCCCAGCGCCGCTCCTCACTTGGGGAGCCGGCGGCGATCGCCGATCGCGGAGTCCGGAGGCGACCCGCCCCGCCTCCGGGTCCAGCAAGGCCCGACGTAGGGTTGGCCTGGTCTCACTCCGCCGGTCAGATGGGTTGAACGCGACCTTCTGGGCGATTGCGCCGCTGGCGGCGTGGCTCGACCTCGAGGTAACGCTGCTACGACGTCGGTCTCGCGCCTTCCCAGCAACGAAATCGCCTGGCGAAT
>JAAZYN010001210.1 GCA_014239625.1 Myxococcales bacterium
CGGTAAGCTTGGTAACCAGTGACACAAGTCCTGAAACAGTTGCCTTCTGATCATCGTTTTCGCTATCCTTCTGCATGAGGTAATCAATTCCTGATTCCATGTGTGCCGTGCTTTGCTTTTTTTGCTCATCATCGCGCTCCAACGTAGCTCCTTGATCACATGTGAGCGATATCTTGGAGACTTTCGCTACCAGACAATCAAACTCAGCACGCGGAGGCGGAGAGACACGGAGTGTTCTTTCGCACAATACCCGTGAGGATAAGTCCTGGGAAGGCGTCATTGACTCGTAGAGTTGGTAGTGGGTGGTTGAGGTAGAGGGAGAGAGAGTGTTGTTGTTGTTGTTGTTGTTGCTGTTGAGGATGAGGATCGGGATCGGGATCGGGATCGGGATCTGGATCTGGATTAGGATTAGGTGGGGGGCTCGCACCTCCACCGGCACGGGCACGGGAGGCAATTCCGTATCATCCTAAATACAGACGGAGTAAAAGAAGTAACTTAGATATACAATAAACACATACTTACCTCACAAAGTACTTGATGATATGTATATTTCCGAAGAATAATTTTAACTTTTCAAAATAATAATATTAATTTTTAAAATAAAATGATGTAAATATTTGAATAAAGTCGTTCCCTTATATACCTGAACTCACGCCACTTGGGAGGTTTAGCACAAGAAAATAATACTAATTGTTCTCTTAATTGTTAAAAAATTTACCCATGTCTATTTTATTATCTTGTGATTCCATAAAGTGTCAATTATGTAATTGAAATAAGCAGCCCTGGTGAAGATTAGTTTCAAAGGAATCCC
>JAAZYN010001211.1 GCA_014239625.1 Myxococcales bacterium
CCCGCCACCCATGAGGACGGCCAGGACTCCCCCGGGGCGAGCGTCGTGAGCGTGCCGGTGGAGCTGACCTGGCGGATCGACGCGGGCGCGCGGCGGGACGGGTCGAACTCGAAGGCGACCCAGGTCCGCATCAGCCTGGTCGAGCTGAAATCGGGCCGCACGTTGACCAGCGAGGGCATCATCGTCGAGGCTGAGGGGCGCGTCCAAGCCTACCTCGAGGGCGAGTTGCCGGAAGGCTTCGACGGTCAACTGGGTGTCGCTATCGAGTGGCTCGACGCCGACCTCCACGGCGGCCAGATCGTCACCACCGGCGGCATCGAGATCGCCCCCCTGCCGTAAGGTGAGCGAAGAGCCTGGATGGTCGCGCGATCGACAGGCGGAGCACGGGCACCGATGCCCAAGACGTCGTGACCCCGAGAGCTCGCTCTGGAAAGCCGCCGCCGCGTCGGAGCAATCGCCGCTGCCCAGAAGCGCGCTGCACGCGAGCCACTCATCGATCCGCACGTCACAGCTCGGCGGATATCCGTCGAAGTCCGTCGACTCACAGGCATCGGCCACCTCCTCGTAGGAACCTGGTGGCAGACACGTGCGCAGCAACGGCTCTCTCCCCGCGACCTCCGCGCGGCATAGGCATCGCCCCTCTTCGACGGTGACGTCACCGAGCACCTCGGCGCTCGTGCAGGCCGTGTGTGTCGACGTGACGCCCTCGGGTGAGCTACACCCGACGAGGGCAAGGACGGTCAGCGCGACACGGCCGCAGTGACGCCGTGGCGGTTGTCTGTGAATCACGCTTGCCCTTATGC
>JAAZYN010001212.1 GCA_014239625.1 Myxococcales bacterium
GCTGCTGCTGCTGCTGCTGCTGCTGCTGCTGCTGCTGCTGCTGCTGCTGCTGCTTAGCTTAAATGCCCATTACATGGTTTTGTACACATCCACGAGATAAATCTCATATTGAAATATTAAAGAGGAAATCAGTAATGCAGACTGTATCATTAGAGTTTATGTCATGGGGAAAACCATACTTTTGTGATTCACAAAAAACAATTTAGATGAAAAAAAGGAACTAAAGTGACATGATATGTGTTTCAAAATTTCATTGTATCGTTATGTCTTGATAAAAAAAAACCCACTTCAATGGGTTAATGTAATGTTTATGAAACAAAGAATTTCGGTTGAATACCTATGAGTATTTGTATTTATATATCTCAATATTATATCCGATGAAATACAACACTAAGCAGTATTTGTCGTATATACATAATTTCAGCGAAATAAACTAATCCGAAGTAAATATCTATGACATATATGCAATTTATGTCACTTTAAACGATGAAATACCTAAAACAACTACTTTTATTGTATAAAATTATATAATGTATGAACAAAATACGACCACATGACGATGAGAAATTGTGTAATTATAACTTTTTATTAACATTCATATTTGTGTTATAATAGTTATAATAGCCGAATACAAGGTGTTTACTGTCAGGTACGGACACCCATAAGAAAACAAACTTGCTGCTGCTGCTGTGCTGCTGCTGCTGCTTGCTTGCTGTTGTTGCTGCTGCTGCTGCTGCTGCTGCTGTTGCTGCTGTTGCTGCTGCTGCTGCTGCTGCTGCTGCTGCTGCTGCTGCTGCTGCT
>JAAZYN010001213.1 GCA_014239625.1 Myxococcales bacterium
CAGGTAGAAGTGGGGGGCGCCCTGCGCAAGGAGCCGGTGGTGGGCAGCGACGGCGAGCTGAGCGTCGGCCATCGAATGACGGTGACCCTGTCCTGTGACCACCGAGTCGTCGACGGGGCCACCGGGGCCGAGTTCCTCCGCGACTTCAAGGCCGTCATCGAGCGGCCGCTCAACCTCTTGTTGTAGCCGCAACATGACCGCTCAGGAGGCCGCCATGGCCGAGAACACCGACTACGATCTCGTCGTCATCGGCAGTGGCCCAGGTGGCTATGTCGCCGCCATCAGAGCGTCGCAGCTAGGCATGCGGGTGGCCTGCGTGGAGCGCGCCGAGCTCGGCGGCGTCTGCCTGAACTGGGGCTGCATCCCCAGTAAGGCTCTGCTGCACACCGCCAAGCTCTACAGTGAGCTGAGCCACGGCAAGAAATGGGGGTTCACGGTCAACGGATCGATCGAGGTCGACTGGGCCAAGGTCATCAAGCGCAGCCGTGGGGTCGCGGGGCGATTGGCCCGGGGAGTGGGCGGGCTGTTCAAGAAATATGGCGTGACCAAGATCGAGGGTGAAGCGCGGTTGGACCGGCCGGGTAGGGTGATCGTCGGAGACACCGCCATCACGGCCAAGCACATCATCGTCGCGACGGGCGCCCGAGCGCGACCGCTCCCCGGGGTGGAGTTCGACGGCGACCGGGTCATGAGCTATCGCAACGCGCTGGTGGTCGATCCGATGCCCGAGCGGATCTTGATCGTGGGCGGCGACGGCGTCCCCTTCCGCGCGCATCCAGCGCGCCAGCGTGCCCTCGGTC
>JAAZYN010001214.1 GCA_014239625.1 Myxococcales bacterium
CCCCAGAACTTGAAGCCCTCGTCGTAGCCGCGCAGCCGCTCGAAGAAGCTGCGGCGAGCCATCTGGCAGGCGCCCGTGCCGAGCTTGTCCCGCAGCGACGCCCGACGAAGCAGCTCCGGATAGTCCTCGCGCTCCCAGGGCTGCTCGGGCACGTCCTGCGGCAGGTCCCGGCAGCGGCACACCACGAAGGCCTGCCCGCCCGCGTCGCGCTGCGCGGCGATCAACGTCGGGACGAAGTCCGGCTCGAAGATCATGTCGGTGTCGGTGCAGAACACGAAGCGCCCGCGGGCCGACCGGATGCCGATGTTTAGCGCGCGCGAGCGGTTCCAGACCTCGTCGGTGTCGGTGTAGACGACGCGCGCCGCATGCCGCTCGGCCAGCTCGGCGATGGATCGCCGGTGCGCTGAGCCGGAGCCGAAGTCGCTGAGGACGATCTCCAGATCCGCCGGGTCCAGCGCCTGCCAGCGCAGCGACCGGAGGCAGTTGTCCAAGCGCGTCCCCGAACGATCGCGAACCGGAATGATGGTCGTCACGACGGGGGTCACGGGGGCGCTCTCCTCGTTCATGGGCGTATGGATAACGCTTCCCGCCGCCTTTGGGAAGGCTGACTTCACCCCCGAGCCCTCCTTGGCATCCCGGGGCCCGTCCTCGAACGCGACTCCCTCGATGAGCCCGGGGCGAGTGGGCAGCGTAGGGTGAATTCGTTCCAACCCCGGCAGACCGGTCTTCTCGTCAACGCTGTTAGTGCAGCCGAGGTCCCAGTGTTCGTTTGCATCCGGCTCGATATTGGCG
>JAAZYN010001215.1 GCA_014239625.1 Myxococcales bacterium
CCACGGCCAGGCCTTGAACGATCTCACCAGCGTGCGGGCCGACCATGTGGCAACCAAGCACCGTGTCGGTCTCTGCGCACACCACCAACTTCATCAGCGTGCGGGTGCTCCGCCCGGTCAGCGTGTGGCGCATCGGGCGGAAGCGGCTGCGGAAGATGACCACCCGCCGGCCAGCGCCGCGAGCCTGCTCTTCGGTCATCCCCACGCTGCCCACCTCGGGAGTGGTGAAGACCGCCGTGGGGATGTTGGTGTAGTCCAGCGGTGACGCGCCGCCGCCGAAGAGGTGCTTGGCGACGATCATGCCCTCCGCCAGGGCCACCGGCGTCAGCTGCATCCGCTCGATGACGTCCCCGACGGCGAAGATGTGGTCGACGTTGGTGCGGTACAGCGGGTCGACGGGGATCCCGCCGCGGCTGCTGGTCGCCACGCCCGCCGCGTCGAGGCCGAGGCCAGCCGTGAGCGGGGCTCGACCCGTCGCGTACAGGACCTGGTCGGCCTCCAGCTGGGCGCCATCGTCGAGGCCCACCAGCAGCGGCCCTGCTGCCGAGGCCTGGGACCTGTCGATCCGACGGACGTCGGTCTCAAAGCGCAGGTCCACACCACGCTGCGCGAGCTCGTCACGCAGGTGAATGCGCACGTCGCGGTCGAAGTGTCGCAAGAACAGCTCGCCTCGGTAGACGAGGGTCACCTGCGCCCCGAAGCCGGCGAATATGGACGCGAACTCGACGCCGATATAGCCGCCTCCGACGATCACGATGCGGCGGGGGCACGCCGCGAGCCCGAACACCTCG
>JAAZYN010001216.1 GCA_014239625.1 Myxococcales bacterium
GGCGAGGCTATCGGTACCCTGGAGCTCGCCCAAGAAGGGGGGCGTCGGGACCTGCCCCGGGGGCAATTCCGCCCCCCGATTGGCAGCCACCGTCTTCACGGCTAGTGCTAGTACTAGTACTAGTCGAGGCCATCGACACCGCGACGGCAACCGGCCAGTTCTTCTTCCATGTCACCGCCGCCTTCGCCGAGCTCGAGCGCAACCTCATCCGCGAGCGGACGAAGGCCGGCCTACAGGCCGCGCGTGCCCGTGGCCGAAGCGGGGGTCGGCCACCCGCCATCGACAAAAAGACCTTCGAGATGGCCCTGAGCCTTTACGAGACGAACCAGGGCTCCGTCGCGGAGGTCTGTGACCGGCTCGACATCCGACCGCGTACCTTAGCCCGGCTCCGGGCCCCATACTTGTGTTTCCTTTACTCGCCATCGACAACCGGGCGCGAGCGGCTCAACCGGCACGCTCGGCGAGTGAGCGCGATCACCTTAAGCGACTGCTTATGCGTCGTTTTTCACGACCCTGGGTCCGGGGTGCCGAGCGGTGATGAATGGGCTGCAGCTGCTCACCGAACCCGACAGCGTCTAGGTCAAGGCGCCCAAAGAGGCGGTGGGTGGGTGCGCCATCTGGGATCTGGCGGCGGTGGTCTTGATGTTGCCAGAGCGCTCTGGCAGCGCCCGTGTCTACGACGGTGGGGCGCTACATCTCAATCGGTCCGAGAGCGTCTACTTCAACGAGGTGGGCCTAGCCCGGATAATTCATGGCCCTTCGGCTGCAACCGGCGGATCCGCAGCGCT
>JAAZYN010001217.1 GCA_014239625.1 Myxococcales bacterium
CCACGAGCGCGACAGAACTTGAGCGTGTTGGCTGGAGTGTCAAGGACCCGGGCCGAAATAGCTTCCGGGAATGGTGATTCTCAGTAGTTATTTTGACCTCTAGGGGCTATCCTCGGTCTCGTCCTCGAGGTGACCCGGAGGCCCCCGTGACCGAACACGTCAAACTCTTCACCAGCCGCGCCGAGGTCGTCGTCGACGTACACGACGGCGAGACCCTGGCCGAGGCCGCCTACCGGCTCCTGGTGAGCCAGCTCGGCGACCACCCCAAGCTCCAGCTGCTCCAGCGCGAGTTCGACCCCGTGCTCCAGGAGGCCTTCGACGCCAAACAAGCTCAGCGCGACGCCGCGACGGCGGTGACCGACCGGGGCGAGCGGATGAGCCGGCTCGCCGAGTCGTTCCCGACCCTGGTCGGCCAGCCTGGCGTCCGGCCCTGGAAGCCCTCGGTATTCATCGCGCAGCTCGCCGAGAGCTGGCCGGGGAGCGGCGCCCGGGCCGCTATCAAGTTCATCGCGCATGTGTGGTCGGCCCAGTCGCACCCGTTCGACCTGAACGACTTCGCCGCGTGGGACGGCCGCCATCGGCAGGCGTTCGCCCGGTGGGCCGCGTCACCCTGGTGGGCGTAGGAGGCGGCGATGCCCATCACGGCGCGTCGGCGGGGGCTCTACCCGCGGGGATGGAAGCGGCTGTCGGTCGCGGTGCGGTTCGGTCGGGCCAAGGGGCGGTGCGAGTGCACCGGCGGCTGCGGCGACCACCACCTCGGCGGCCGCTGCGAGGAGC
>JAAZYN010001218.1 GCA_014239625.1 Myxococcales bacterium
GATGCTCCCGCGGGTGATGCCCCGTTGCGTGATGCCGTGACGGCAGATGCCCGCCCAGACCCAGATGTGCCCACGGCGGATGCCGCGGATGGAGCTCCGGGTTCGACAGGTGACAATGCTGCTGCAGGAGATGCACAGGATCAGCCTGAACCTGTGTCCGACGACCCTACAAACGTTATAGAAATCAGTAGGACGACCAGCGGATTTGAGACCAATGCTGAAGCGACTGCAACGGTAGAAACTGCGGCGGCAGATGCGACAGCAGCAACACAACAGGAAGCCGCACAGCAGGCAGCACAGCAAGCGGCAGCAGAAGCAGCAGCAGCAGAAGCAGCGGCAGCAGCGGCAGCAGCAGAAGCAGCGGCAGCAGAAGCAGCGGCAGCAGCAGCGGCAGCTCAACAGGCAGCAGATGCGCTGGTAGCAGAAAAGCAAGCGGCAGCAAGAGAAGCAGTAACCGTGGCAACGGACGCTGCAGCCGAGGCACAACAGGCGGCAGAAGCCGCACAGCTAGCCGCGGAAGGGGCGAGGCAAGATGCGGCGGCTGCCAAAGCGGCAGCAGCAGCGGCGGCGGATGCGGCAGCTGAAGCGGCAGTTAGGGCAGAATCAGCACAACTGGCAGCGGAGCAAGCGGTAGCGGCGGCGGCAGAGGCAAGAGCAGCGGCGGGTCAGGCGGCAGCGGAAGAAGCGGCACAGGCAGGAGAGGCCGCGGCGAAAGCAGCGTTGGCGAACGCGGAAGAAGCAGCGGCGGCGGTAGAGGCAAGAGCGGCGGAGGCTC
>JAAZYN010001219.1 GCA_014239625.1 Myxococcales bacterium
AGAGCTGGAGGCCGACCGTCACGCCTCGGTCCCAGGTGTCGTGTCCCTCGACATGACGCGCATGGACAGGGTGCTGGAGGTCGACGACCTCTCGCTGTCTGCCCTCATCCAAGGCGGAGCGACCGGGCCGGTGCTCAATCAACAGCTCGCCGCGCACGGCCTGGTCCTGCGCCACTACCCTCAATCTTATGAGTTCGCGACCTTGGGAGGGATGATCGCCACCCGCTCCGGCGGCCACTTTGCCACCGTCTACACCCACATCGATGAGTTCGTCCAATCCCTCCGGACCCTCACCCCGCGCGGCCCGGTGGCCAGCTGGCGCCTACCGGGCTCAGGGGCCGGCCCGGACCCTGACCGGCTGTTCATGGGCTCCGAGGGCGCGCTTGGCGTCATCACCGAGGCCTGGATGCGTGTCAGACCACGCCCGGTCTGGCGCTCGTCGGCGACGCTGCACTTCGACGACTTCGCTGCCGCCGTCACCGCCGCGCGCCTCTTGGCCCAGAGCCAACTGGCGCCCTCCAACTGCCGGGTTCTGGACGCGCGCGAGGCTGGGCTCCACCAAGTCTCGCGGAAAGGGAAGTCGGTGGTGCTCGTGGCGTTCGAGTCAGCGTCCCACCCGGTGTCGCCGCTCATGGAGCTGGCGCTGGAGCTGGAAATGGGGCTGGAAATGGGGCTGGGAATGGGGCTGGGAATGGGGCTGGTGCCGTGAGCCCTTCGTCGGGGTACAGGAACGGGGCGGCTGGTGGCGATGTCAAGAGCGCCACG
>JAAZYN010000121.1 GCA_014239625.1 Myxococcales bacterium
CTGGGCCGAAACGCCTGGCGAATCCTGGCGTCAACCATTCTGACCGGCTGCGTGACGCGTCCGGCTGCGCCTGGGCTGCGCGTTCAGAGCGGCCGGACGGAGGGGCGGAGCTTCGACACCGCCGCGATCTGCCGGGCCGCCAGTCGCGCTTCGGCGGGGTCCAGGTAGGCGCCTACGACGACCCGGAAGCGCTGCCCGTCCTCGACGACGTGTATGTGAGCGTTGTCGGCCGGGAAGCTGCCGACCTCCAGAAAGCCGAACAGATCGATGTCCGCATCGTCCAACGCCGCGCTGGCCTTCATGGCCAGGAGTTGGGCCCCCTTCCGGCTCGAAAAGGAGCCGAGCTGGACCGTCCTGGTGCGCACCTTCAGCCGCTGTGCCAGCTGGCGTTGGTTGGGATCCACATCGATGGCTTGTGCGACCGCCTCGAAGAGGGAGGACAGCTCGCCATCGGTCCACTCCGCGTCGGGCTCCACGCAGCCAAAGTCCTCGTCCCCGTCAGCCCCGCAGATCTCAATGACACCGTGCTGAACCGTCAGGTGTACGTTCTCCGGCAGCAGCGCCTCGATGCGCGCCGTCCACCGGCCCACGTTGCGAGCAAGCGCGGGTGTCCATCGGTCACCGAGTTGGCTCTCGGTCATCGTGACTCGCGCCGTCTCCACGTAGGCCCCGTCCCAGCAGGCTCGAGACGGCTGGGCGATGAAGAGGGCTGCGGTGACCGCCGCGCTCAGAACGAGGAAGCCCAGAATCGAGGCGGGGGACGTGGTATTAACGGAACGCATGGTCATCGCGGTCTCCTCGGGGGTCAGTGACGAGATGAACTCGTTGTGCAGCACCCGTGCCAAGGTTGGGAGTTCAATGGTATCAAGGTGTTTTGGGGCTGCTTACGGCCGGCTGTGTCAGCGCGGACACGATCTCGTGCTGGCGATCCTGGTCTGCGGTCTGGCCGGCTGCGCTGGCGTTGGCTCGCTTCCCTCGTTGGAGGAGGCCGTGGGTCAGGACGCGTCGGCCGACACGGACGGCGCTGAGGGTGCTGGCAGCGACGTCCTCGGCACGGGCCCTCAGGCCCCGCCTGTGGTCGGGGCTGAGCTGCGGCTCTGGCTCGAGTCCGGCGAGTACTCTGGATGGGTCGCCGAGTCGGCGACCCATCAGAGCACCGGGCCACACTTTGGGTTCGTCCGGACCTTCGTCAACAACGTCCTGCTCCAATCCCTGCGGGTCGGCGGCCCGGAGCATCCGGAGGGGGCGGCGGCGGTCAAGGAGCTTTACGGATCGACCGAGGGCGACGTGGTCGGGTACTCTGTGATGGTCAAGATCCAATCCGAGAGCGCGGGTGGCGACGGATGGTATTGGTACGAGTTGTACGACGGCAGCACGTTCGCCGATTCCGCGGGGAATTCGACCTGTACCGGTTGCCACGCCAGCGGCGCAGACTTTTTTCGCAGCCCGATACCCTTCCAGTAGGGGTTGCACAGACGGTCTCTGCGTCGTAATAGCGAGCGAGATACGACCCGGTGGGAGAAGATGGCGTCCTATACGATTCGCGTCCACGATGAGAACGGTGATTCGACTGAAACGCGGCTGACGGGCAACGTCTCGTCGGTCGGGCGCCGGAAGAGCAACGATCTGCTAATCCTCCACAAGTCGGTGTCGGGCCGCCACGGCGAGCTGCGGTTCGACGGCAAAGAGGTCAGCTTCGTCGATATCGGCTCGACCAACGGGACCTTCAACGAAGACGGCGAGCGCCTGGCGAATGGTGAATCGTTCGCGCTCATGGTCGGCGAAATTCTGCAGCTCGGTGACATCGACATCGAGCTGGTCGACGTCGAGGTAGACATGGTCGCCCCCGTCGCGGCGCCCAGCGGTGGCGGCGAGATGGAGGCGACGTCCATGCTGTCGGCCGATCAGATGGCGGTGCTTCTGGGTGACGGCGCTGCGCCTGCGCCTGCGCCCGCGCCTCAGGCTCCGAGCGGTCGGCGGGCTCCACCACGGGACGCTCCGCGGCAGCCGCGTCGGCGCCCGGCCGAGCCTGAGCCTGCACCGTCACGGGGCCCCCGAGCTGCACGTCCGGAGCCGCCACGCCCGTCTCGCCCGGAGCCCGAGCTGCAGCCTGTGGGTGGTGACGATGGTGACGACTGGGTCAACCAGCACAAAGGTGACGAGGCCGACGAACAGGGAGTCGCTCCGGCGCGCGGTGGCGCGGCTGGAGGCCCCACCCGGTCGAGTCGACCCACGCCAGCGCGTTCCGACTCGATCCCGCCGGATGACTTGGCGGGCCTCGACGACGCGTCCTTCATGGATGGGTTCAAAGGGCTGCTGGGAGGCGCCTGGAGTGGCATGTTGGCGATGGTCAAAGGGTGGGGTAACCATCGCGCCGCCGGAATGGACGATGTGAAGTCCGACTTCGCTGCCGCGTGGGAGGTCTTCAAGCCGACGATGACCGAGTCGCCCATCCCCATCGCGGCCTTCGCAGCCGCTGCGGCGGTGTTCTCCATCCTGGGCCTCTGGGTCGAGTCCCTGTCGGGCATCTTCAGCCTGTTGTCGTCGCTCGTGAGCGTCGTGGCCGTCTTCGCTACCGCGGGCACCTACGTGTACTTTCTCCGCCGCCGGTTGGAGCAACCCATCAGCCCCATCGACGCGGTCAAAGCTGTCGTCGGGCAGTGGAAGCCCTTCGTCATCACGATGCTGTTCTGCGCCGCGGTGGTCATCCCTGGGATCTTGGCTTTTCTGTTGCCAGGCTTTCTCCTCGGTACCTTCATCCTGCCGGTCTACTACGTCGAAGATCGGGGCCGGTTCGGCCCCGCGCGCCGCAGCCTCTACCTGTGTAAGCAGGACTTCAAACGCATCTTTCTGAGCTCCCTGTGCCTCGGCGTCGCCGTCGCCATCGTGAGCACCGTGTTCGTGACCATTCTCGCCAGCCTGGGGGCCATCGTCGGCACCATCGGCTACCTGCTCGGGGCGGTCTTGCAAGGGCTGACCGGGGCATTTTCGGTGTGCTTCATGGTGGAGCTCTACTTCGACGTCCGCGCGCGGTCGGACGCCGGCGACGCCGAGCAGGACCTCCGTGACAATCTGGGCGATCCGGAGTGACGCCAGCCGAGACTGCGGCGGCCGTCGTCGCGGAGCCATGGACGCCGGTCGTCCACCGGCGTCCCAGTGGTCCCGGCTGAGCTGCAGCCTCCACGCCGACCGTAGACATGGTCGAACCCGCCACAGCGCCTCCCGCGCCCTGGCGAGCCTGATGACTGTGCTCTCGTGGCGGTCGCCACGTCCGGGGGGCGGTCCCCGTCGACCAGGCGCGGGGCCGCCGCTGGCGAGGCCGAACCCGGATGAATCATGGCACTTCCAGCGCCACCGAGGGGCGTCGTGCTGCGGCGGTGGCGCGGACCGGAGGCGGGCAGCGTCCCATGATACCCCCCAAGAGCTCGCCGCAGGGAGGGCGCGCCCTTCAGCGCTGCGGACCCGCGGGTTGCAGCCGGAACGACGTGCAGCGTCCGGGGCAGCGTCGCGGAACGCCCCGTGGTGATGCGCGCGCCCAAGGCGCCACGCCTCAACGGGGGAGGCCTCGCCTCACTTGCGCAGGCCTCGCAGCATGTCGCCGAGTCGAGGGATCCAATGGCGTTTGGGATCTGCAGCGCGGGTCAAGCGAAGCTCGGCGATGCCTTGTTCGATGGATGTGCGCACCGCGTCACGCAGCTGCGTGCAGACCTCGGCGTCATCCTGGCGCCCGACGACGTCTCGGGTCTCGACAGGCTCGCCGAACCAGAAATAGAGCCGCTCCGGCCGGGGGATCGGGGTCGCCCCGATGCCCTGAACGATGGGGGGGATCATGTCGCGTCGCAAGCCCAAGCCCTGGATGAGGCGACCGAATCGCGATCTCAGCAGATCGTCGGCGTCCATCACGATGTCGAAGGCGTCTTCGGCCCCCAGCGCCGCAAAGGGGACGATGGTGCAACCGTGGCGCACGGCCATCCGCACAAAGCCCAGGCGGTTGGCCCAGATGAGTTGGTACTTCTCGCCGCGCCGCTTGGTCGCTTCCCGCGCGCCGCCGGGGAAGACCAGGATGCACTCGCCCATCTCCATCAGCTTCGCGCAGTTGTCGCGCGTGCCGTCGACCACACCCCAGCGCGCCACCCAGTCGCGCCAGAGCGGAACCGAGAAGTGGGCGTGGTCGCCCAACGCCCGCAGGAAGATGCCGTTGTTGCGATACAGGTGTTCGTAGAGGAACGGCACGTCCAGCATGCCGTAGATCGTGTGGTTGCCTACGAAGAGCAGGGGGCGATCGTCGGTAGGGACCCGCTCGGTGTGTGAGAACGTCGGCGAGATGAGGGCGGTGAGTGGCCGCAAGCGCGCGATCGAGCGCTCCATGTCAGCGGCCGATGGGTGGGGTGGGATGGGGCGGCTCTCGCGGCTGGATTCCGAGGTTTCGGCGGTGTCGCTCACGGGAACCTTGACTCCGCGCGGTGGTGTGCTGAACATATGTTCATGATTCAGCCAGGACATGTGGAGCCGTTCGAGGGGGTCGAACGCGTGGACTCAGAGGGTATCACGAGGGCGCCCCGGACCACGACGGTGGTGGCGATTCCACCTCGGCCCGAGGGCCCCCTCTCGGAGGCGGAGTTGGCCCAGGTCCAGCTTACCGCGGCGGTGAAGCGCCCGGTTCATTGGGCGCTGGTCGCTCGGCTCGTGGCCGAGGTGAGGCGAGCGCGCACGGCGGCCCACCCCCGGTCGCCCCGCGCCGCAACGATCGCTGGAGAGCCCCCGCAGGAGCCGCCGCGGGGGTGACCGAGCCAGTGAGGTTGTAGCTGCCGCCGGCCCTCCGTGGGTGGCTGACGGGCTCGCTCTGCGCCTCCCAGAGCTTGGATTCGGCCGGTCTCCATGGGGACCAGCGCCCCCAGCTTCCGACGAGCCGCCGGTCCAGCAGAAGAGCCGTCGGCGTTTTTCGATGTGCTCTGATGGCTGCGAGTGTTAAATGGCCTCGGCTGACGTCTCCAGCCGTACCTCGAAGGATGCCAGCGGAGCGCTGGATCCAGGTGCTGCGATCGCACGCAGTCAGCCTCGCCGAACGACCTCCGGAGGTCACACGATGAACCGCGTCTCCACCCTCGCCCCATGTGCTGTGCTGTTCGTCGTCGCGGCTGCAGCTCCATCCTTGGCGGGCTGGGACCCGATCTTCAACACGACCTCCCAGGGAGCGATCACCATCACCGGAAACGCCCTGGGCCTGAGCGTCGACCCCACGGTGGACGCGCCTGGCAGCGATGACTCCATCGGCGCGTTCATGGACGCGACCGGCACCTTGCAAAAGAGCGGCTGGCCCGCAGGCACCACGGACAACTGGCTGCTCAACTCATCGGCGGCCACGCTGTGGCTCCCCGCCGGCGCTGAAGTGCTTCATGCGGAGCTCGTCTGGGGGGGCTCCTACGGCAACATCGCCGGCATGCCGGATGTGATCGACAGCGTCGACGATCCGGTCCTGCTGTTCGCTCCGGGAGCCGCCTGGGAGGTGTCGCCGAACCCAGCCACAGGCGCGGGCCCGGCGTCCACCGATTCGGTCGGCGATTACGGTTACTACTACCGCAGCCAGGACGTGACCGAGATCGTCCAGGAGGCCAAGGGCGGCACCTACGTCATCGCCGCCGTGCCGGCCACGACCCGCACCGCGCCCACCATCGACACGGCGGGGTGGACCCTCGTGGTGGCGTTCAAACACCCCGACTACCCAGCTCGCAATCTCACGTTGTTTCTGGGTGACCAATGGATCACTGAAGACACCGTCGCCGCCGACGCGACCGCCACGGTCAGCGGGTTCTGTACGCCGCAGGTGGGACCCATCGATGGCAAGCTGTTCATCAGCGCGATGGAGGGTGACTCCAATCGGGTCGGTGACGAGTTCCGCTTCGCCGAGACCGAGGCCGGGCTCTCCCTGAGCAGCTCACGCGTGTCGGGGCCGAACAACCCGGTGGACAACTTCTTCGCGTCGCAGATCAACGACGACTTCGGCGTGTTGGACACCACCGGGACGTTCGGTACCGCGAACCACACCCCCGGCAGCAACTCGGTCGGCGCGCGCCAGGGGTGGGACACCGCCGGGGTCGACATCTCCGCCCGCCTCGACAACGCCCAGACCGCGGCCTGGGTGCGCGGGACCTCTCAAGGTGACTGGTATGTCGCCACCGTCATCGGGATGCAGATCAACGTCGCCGAGCCGATCGCCTCCGCCACCGCCGGCGCGAGCGCCTCGCTGGCCGGGTCGGGCGACGTCGTCGATGTCACGCTGACGCTGGACAACGCTGGCGACGCCGACGCTCAAAACATGTCGTTCCGATTGAACTCGACCCTCCCCAGCGCGGTCTCCTACGTGGCGGGCAGCCTGTTGGTCGACGGCGCTACGCCGCCGGGCGGGGCCGTGACGTCGGAGGTGGCGCTGACCACCGGGGTGAGCGTGCCCACGGTGAGCGTCGGCGGCACGCAGACCGTGACCTTTCAGCTCACCGTGGACGGGCAGGTGCTCGCGCCGTCCCGTCTCCACATCGAGGGGGCGTGGGACTACCAGTGGCTGGGCTGTCAGGGGGAGACCTTCGACGGCACTGCGCTCTCCAACCAGGTCAACGTCGACCTGCAAGAGTGTGGCAACGGGTTGGTCGAGCTGACGGAGAACTGCGATGACGGCGATGACGGCGCCGGCGATGGGTGTGACGCCTGCGGCATCGAGCCGGGTTGGGCCTGCACCAGCACCCTCGGCGCGCTCAGCGTCTGCAGCAGCAGCTGCGGTGACGGCGCCCTCGCCCTCGGCGCGGAGGCCTGCGACGACGACAACACCGACGACGGCGATGGCTGCGATGGGTCGTGCAACGTCGAGCCCGGCTACGAGTGTACCGACGTGGCTGGAGCCACAAGCACGTGCACCAACGACTGCGGCGACGGAGCGTGGGCGCCTCCCGCCGAGGAGTGTGACGACGGCGACGATGACCCCAACGACGGCTGCGCCGACTGCGTCGTGTCGGCGGGGTGGGACTGCAGCGGCGAGCCTGGCGAGCTGAGCAGCTGCAACGCCGGTTGCGGCGACGGCCAGTGGGTGTCGGCCCTCGAGGGGTGCGATGACGGCAACAAGGACGACGGTGACGGCTGCTCGTCGAGCTGCGCCGTGGAGCCTGGTTACGACTGCGCGGGTATCGAGGGCGGGGCGAGCACCTGCCTGACCGACTGCGGCGACGGCGCGCTCGCCGCCGTGGAGGCGTGCGACGACGGCAACAACGCCCAGGGCGATGGCTGCGATGCCTTCTGTAACGTGGAGCCGGGCTGGACCTGCACGGACCCGCCTGGCGCGTTGTCGGTGTGCACCAGCCTCTGCGGCGATGGCTCGTTCACGCCTGGCCAGGAGGGCTGCGACGACGGCAACAACGACGATGGCGACGGCTGCTCGTCGCAGTGCGCCGTAGAGCCCGGCTTCGACTGCACGTTTGTCCCCGGGAGCCCATCGCAGTGCGTCAACGAGTGTGGCGATGGGGCGCTCGCGGTCGGGGTCGAGGCATGTGATGACGGCAACCTCACGCCCGACGATGGCTGCGACGCTCTCTGTAACGTGGAGCCCGGGTTCAGCTGCACCAACGTGCCGGCGGGGACGTCTCAATGCGACGCGGGCTGCAGCGACGGAGTCGTCGCGGGGGTCGAAGGGTGCGACGATGGTAACCTGACCGCGGGCGACGGCTGCTCTCCGAGCTGCTTGGTGGAGCCCGGCTGGAGCTGCGAGGTCGTCGCCGGTGGCAGCGAGTGCTCCACGACCTGCGGCGATGGTCAGCTCGCCGCCGGCGTAGAGCAGTGCGACGACGGCGCCAACGACGATGGCGACGGCTGCTCGGCTGCGTGCGTCGTGGAGCCGGGCTGGAGCTGCACCGCCGACCCGGGCGCGCTGTCGCTCTGCGCCGCTGTCTGCGGTGACGGAAAGGTCGCCGCGCCGGAGGAGGCCTGCGACGACGGCGATCTGGATCCGGCCGACGGCTGCGACGCCGAGTGTCAAGTCGAGCCGGGTTGGCAGTGCAGCCAGGTGCCCGGCGCGACCTCGATCTGCAACTCCAGCTGCGGTGATGGCGTCATCGACCCCAACGAGACCTGCGACGACGGCAACGTCCACGACGGCGACGGTTGCACCGCCTGCCTGGTGGATGACGGCTGGTATTGCACCGGCGAGCCC
>JAAZYN010001220.1 GCA_014239625.1 Myxococcales bacterium
TCGGAGCGCGACGTCGACACCGGAGCGGTGGCGATCCAGACGAGCCCGCCCGGCGACCCAGGAGGAGGCGACGCGGGGAAGCGGGACAGCACGACAGCGCCAAACGTTGATGGGCTTCGCCGCGGCCGGTGGATGGCTCCGCTCGCTGTCGCGGCGGGGCTGGGCGTGCTCGTCGGCGTGAGCTCGGTCTGGACCGGGGCGTCAGAAGCTCCGCCGGGTTCACCCGGTGCCGATGACGCCGCCACCCCAGGGCGCTCTGCCCCGCGCCCCGCGGTGAAGGCCCCCTCCGCGCCGCCCGTCGACGACGTCACCACGCTTGTGACTCCGGACGTGCTCGAGGCGGTCTCCGGTCCCGCCGGCGACGCGACGGGCGGCGCGCGTAGTGTACCCCTCGAGGAGCGCGAGCCTCCCCCCACCGCGACTGTCACGCCGATAAAAGAAGGAGGAGCTGGGCCGGGTCGACCCAGAGGCGGCACCCGAAAGAAGGCGACCAGCGGCAAGGCAACCACGGGAGGGCGGTCGCACAGGGGCAATCAGCAGCGAAGCACGCCCGATGACCGCGTCGACCCCCGCCTGACGATCCCTCGCGCGCCGTGATCCGAGCCGATGCTCTCGCTAAAAGCGGGTCCGGAGTGTGGCGCCACCGCCGCGCGGCGACAGCGACACGCTGACGGCCGCCTGCGAGGGTGGCTGCTCGCGGGCCAGCTGCACCAGCCCGACCGTGATCCCCGAGATCAACGCTGCTCCGCCGAGCCCATACAGCGC
>JAAZYN010001221.1 GCA_014239625.1 Myxococcales bacterium
TCAGCGCTGCGGATCCGCCGGTTGCAGCCGAAGGGCCATGAATTATCCGGGCTAGTCCTGAATCCAGCGGGCTTGGGCTGGTAGGAACCTGAAAGGGCCGGTATTGTTTGAAGATCTGACCCAAACAAACACGACCGGGAGCTCCTTTCAGGTGAAGCCAAGACTACGCATCAAATTGACGAGAAGGAAGCGGCGAATCGCACGTCGGCTGACGCGTGCACGCAAGCTTGAGGATTCCGGTCGGCCGACTATGTCCGCCCGGAAGCCCAGCTACCGTGTGGCCGACCGCGTTCAGGCGACCGGCTACGGCGGCATTGGCGCTGCCCACCAAGTGGCAGTGAAATCGGGTTTGGTCCGAGGCATCGACGAGGGGCTCCAACTGTTGAAGTTCCATCGGCCGTACCATGAGTCCGACCACGTGTTGAACATCGCGTACAACGCGCTGTGTGGTGGGCGGACCCTCGATGACATTGAGCTTCGTCGCAGCGATGAGGCGTTCCTCGATGCCTTGGGCGCGGCCGCAATTCCGGACCCGACCACGGCTGGGGACTTCTGCCGGCGCTTCGACGAGGGTGACGCCTCGTTGGAGCGCGCCAGAGCGCGGCCCTCTGGGCCGCCGCCGCCAGCCGTCAGCGCTGCGGATCCGCCGGTTGCAGCCGAAGGGCCATGAATAATCCGGGTTAACGAGCGGCTGTGGTGGCGCTGTATTTCGCCGGAGTCATGCCAACCATATGTTTGAAATCATGTATGAAGTGC
>JAAZYN010001222.1 GCA_014239625.1 Myxococcales bacterium
TGGGTTGGGCCACTCCAAGAGGGTCTACGACCCGGTCAACGGAGGGATAGGGGGTGCTCCGAAGTTTCCACACCCGATGGAGATGGAAGGCTTGCTACGTGCAGGAGAGAGGGACATCGTATCTCATTCGTTGGACGTTATGGCAACCCGTGGTCTATTCGACCAGCTCGCAGGTGGCTGGCATAGGTATTGCGTGGATGCTGAATGGGCAGTCCCTCACTTCGAGAAGATGCTCTACGACAATGCCCTGATGCTGGCGGTTCACGAGAAGGCGCGTCGCCTCGGAATAGGGAGCCAGAATGACAGGGCAATAGGACTGACATTAGAATGGATTTGCAATGAGATGCTAGATCCCTCAGGAGGTGTATGGTCGACTCTCGATGCTGACTCGGTTGGAGAGGACGGGGAATCTGAGGAAGGAGAATTCTACTTGTGGACTCCAGAAGAGGCTGGGGATACAGTGGCCTGCGAACGCTTCGGGATCACCGAGAAGGGTAACTTCGAGAACAGTGGTCGAAGCGTACTATCACTACATGAGGTCAGTGGGCTGGATGATGATGAAGACCTACGTATTCACCTTCTTGAGAAGCGGTCTAAGCGGGCTCGGCCCGGCACAGATGACAAGGTGCTTACCGCGTGGAACGGCATGCTGTTAGTTGCCTGTGCAGATTTGGCAGAAGATGATGCGAAGATTATTGGCCAGCATATCTGCAAGGAGTTCTTGTCTCGTAAGGACGTCCTTCGAACACGAAGG
>JAAZYN010001223.1 GCA_014239625.1 Myxococcales bacterium
GCCGACGCACGCCTGGGCGCTGCCCGTGCACACGCCCTGGGCCAGCGCGCAGGGCGGCGCGTCGGTGACGGCGTTGTCGACCTGTCCGTCGCAGTTGTTGTCGAGGTTGTCGCACACCTCCGGAGACGGCGTCCCCTCGCTGACGCTGCACTCGACCCCGTCCCCAGCGGCGTTGCAGATGTAGGTGCCCACCGCGCTGCACTCGCCGAGGCCCACGGTGCAGGCCGTGCCCTTGGTCGGAAAATCCTCGTCGACGGTGCCGTCGCAGTCGTTGTCCAAGCCGTCGCACAGCCCCGCCTCGTCACCATCGTTGAAGCCGGCGCCATACTCCGCCGCGCCGCACATGGTGAAGCCAGCGGCGCCCCCGCAGCTCTGAGTAGAGCCCGCGCAGACGCCGTCCTGCAGCACGCACGGCGGCGCGAACAGGCCGTTGTCGGCGGTGCCGTCGCAGTCGTTGTCCAGACCGTCGCAGGTCAGCTCCGTCGGCTCGAAGGTGGGGCCGTATTCCGCCGCCTGACAGGCGAGGAACCCACTGAGACCACCACACGACTTGGTCGACCCGGCGCACACCCCGGACTGGTAGGCGCAGGCCTCAGCCACAAGGTTGTTGTCCGTGGTGCCATCGCAGTCGTTGTCCAGGCCGTCACAGGTCTCGTCCCCCGGCGGCAGCGGCGTCGCGTCACACTCGGTGCCGTCCTGAGTGGCGTTGCACTGGATCGTGCCCGGCTGGGCGCAGCTCCCCAAT
>JAAZYN010001224.1 GCA_014239625.1 Myxococcales bacterium
CTCTCCGGCTGGACCTGCGGGGCCCTGCTCTCCGGCTGGACCTGCGGGGCCCTGCTCTCCGGCTGGACCTGCGGGGCCCTGCTCTCCGGCTGGACCTGCGGGGCCCTGCGCCCCTGGCGCGCCGTGGCACACGGTAAAGCTCGCGGAGACCTCCGCGTCATCCAGTGTTCCGTCACCATCGGTGTCCAGCCCCGACTCGACGATGGTGCCGCCGGCCGCGCACACCGGCCCGGGTGACGCTGGCCGACTCCGTAACCGCGCCACGGCGCCGGCCGCTCCTCTGTCGCCGGGGAGGCCGTTGGACAGGTGCACGTCCGCTTGCCCCGGACACCGCAGGAGGACCGCTCCGTCAGCCCCAACCTCTGCCGCGCAGGAGGCCCCATCCTGTCCCGGGGCGCCGTGACAGATCGCTTCGGCGCGCGTCACTTCGGCCCCATCCAGCGTGCCGTCGCCGTCGAGGTCGAAGCCGAACACGAGCTCCCACCCACCGTGCGGGCACTGGCTCGGGAGCGCAGGACGCAGAGCGCTGCCCGGCAGGGATGAGCCAGACTGGGCACCGTCGCCTTCCGCACCCGTGCATTGCACCGCCACAAAGGGCAGCCCGCTGATCAGGGCCAAGACCGTCGAGGACACTCTCATGGGATGCTCCTGCCGTCGCCATCGCTCGGCCCAGCATACCCGACTGACGCAGCCGGTCAGCATGGTTGACGCCAGGATTCGCCAGGCGTTTCGGCCCAGGT
>JAAZYN010001225.1 GCA_014239625.1 Myxococcales bacterium
ACCTGCGACGTACGGCCAGTGCGACTCGGCCGGCTCCGGTCCGCGCCACGCTCGGATCACCACCCCCTCCTCGGTGTCGCTCGAACTCTGGTGAGACATGCGGGCCAGGGTCTCCGATGCCACGCGGGTTGCCCCGAGACGGAGCTGTTCACTTGTCGGTGTCGCGAGGGCGCCGCATACTGCTCGGGCAATGTTGGCGGTTCTCGCGTTTGGGTTCATTTTCGGATTTGTCGGAGCCATCCCGGTCGCAGGCCCCATAGCGGCCATGGTGGTGCAGCGGGCGGTGGATGGGCGGTATTGGCCGGCATTCTGGTTGGCGGTGGGGGCCGGCATCGCCGATGGGGTCTATGCCCTGCTGGCGGTGGTCGGGTTCTCCCTGCTGGACGGGTATCCGTGGGTGGACCCGGCCTCCAAGGCGTTGGCTGGGGTGATCCTCATCGGGTTGGGAATCTCCTTTGCGATCCGTAAGTACGTCCCGGAAGAGGAGCAGCCCGTGGGCGCCAAGCGGGGCGCGGCCAGCACCGTCGGGCAGATGATTGTCGGGTTCGGACTGACCATCGTCAACCCCACCCTGCTGGCCACATGGGCGGTGGCCACAACGACCCTGGTGGCGACGGGATGGGTGCAGCTGGAGGCTGAGCACGGCCTGGCATTCGGGACCGCGGTCATCATCGGTGTAGCGTCCTGGTTCGGTTGCCTGGTCCTGATCATCCGCAAAGTACGTGGTCGCTT
>JAAZYN010001226.1 GCA_014239625.1 Myxococcales bacterium
ACGGGGATGGGTGGAGCTCAGCGGTCGACTGCGATGACGCCGACGGCACGATTCACCCCGGGGCCATCGAGAGCTGCGACGGCGTGGACGAGGACTGCGACGGTGTGGTCGACGAGGGAAACCCGGACACCAACGACGGTGGGTCGTGCGGCACCGATGAGGGCGAGTGCAAGGCCGGCGTTCTGGTCTGCGAGAACTCTTCCGACGTGACCGGCGAGGTGCTGTGCCTCGGCGACGTCGAAGGGACCAGCGAGGTGTGTGACGGGCTGGACAACGACTGCGACGGCAGCGCCGACGAGGACTTCTTCATCGGTCTGGGCTGTGACGGCGACGACGAAGACACCTGCGCCAACGGCGTCTTCACGTGTGCCGACGCCGTGAGCTCGTACTGCCTCGAGGAGCCAGGGACCGACATCGAAGCCTGTGACGGGCTGGACAACGATTGCGACGGTGAGACCGACGAGGAGTTCCCGCTGCTGGGGACGCCGTGCGACGGAGACGACGGTGACCTGTGCCTCAACGGCACCTTCGAGTGCGCCATAGACGGCCAGGGCGTGAGCTGCCTGGTGGAGGCGGTGAGCGACATCGAGGAGGACTGCAACGGCCTCGATGACGACTGCGACGGCGAGACGGACGAGGAGCTGACGCCTCCTGCCGCCGACATCGTGGTGGGCGTGTGCCAGGGGCAGGTGAAGGTCTGCGGCCTGACTGGTTGGCA
>JAAZYN010001227.1 GCA_014239625.1 Myxococcales bacterium
CAACGACGAAAACGGCTCCCGACTTATCACACGAACTAACGTGACACGACACTAGGGCGTGTCCCTGAATTCCGACAATGGCAAGACGGTCACGGTCACGGTCACGGCCCACGGTCCACGGCCCACGGTGGTGAGGCGGTCGGCTTTTTTGACGAGACGCTAACTCGATGGTCTACGGCCGCAATGGCGGCACGCAGGTTATTGAGGCATCGGGCATGGTTGAACTTGGCGCGGATGATGGGTTCGTGGCGCGGTCCGGGTCGGCGGGGCCGGGACGACCGGAACGTCGTGGAAGCTGTGCTCTGGATTCAGCGAACGGGGGCACCGTGGCGCGACCTGCCCCGATGAGTTCGGGCCATGCAAGACCGTGTACAATCGGTTCGATCGCTGGTCTGCCAAGGGTCGATGGGCTCGTCTATTCGAGGGCCTGCGGGTCGACGTCGACGACGAATGGCGCTCGTTGGACTCGACGGTCAACCGCGCGCACCAGCATTGAGCTGGTGGAAAAGGGGGGCGCAGGCTGAAGCCATAGGTCGGTCTCGTGGGGGCCGATCCACCAAGGTGCACCTGGTCGTCGACGGCCTGGGCCTGAAGGGTCGCTGTGGCCCGTGGGTTGCGGGCGTGGACCGTGGGCGTGAACTGTGGGCCGTGGGCCGTGATCGTGACCGTCTCACCCAATTCAGGGACACGCCCTAGTGTCGCCGGGACGTGG
>JAAZYN010001228.1 GCA_014239625.1 Myxococcales bacterium
CGCCTTCGACCGCGGATTGCTGCCACCGATCCCCCGGGACGGCCGCGCTCTTCACGTCGCCCCGGGCGAACGCGAGTTGGTGCGCCGCTTCCAGAGAGCTGCCGGATACGTGGCCGGCGACATCGACACAAACCGCTACAGCCACGTGCGCACCGTCTACCTGGACCTCACGACGATGGCCTTCGAACGGCCCTTCGACGTGATCTACGCCTCTCACGTGCTCGAGCATATCCTGGATGACGCCGTCGCCCTGGCCAAGGTCTACGACCACCTGGTCCCCGGGGGCCACGCTCTATTCTTGGTGCCGTTGTTTGGCGAGACGACCGAGGAGGGTGGCCCCGAGCTGTCCCGCGCCGAACGGACGCGGCGCTTCGGCCAATGGGACCACGTTCGGATGTACGGCATGGACATCGTCGAGCGGCTGCAAGCCGCCGGATTCGAGGTCTCCCAGGTGAACTCCGGAGACCTCGGGGTCGACCACATCGAGCGCTACGGCTTCGAGCGACGCAACCACCTCGGCGCCGACCACAGCGACATCATCTTCGTGTGCCGGCGGCCCTGACCGTGCGGGTTCTTGAGCACGCCCAACACCGCGCCCACAGTGGCCCGCCGTGACTCCACTGAGCGCCATCATACCGTTGCGAGACCGGGGCGGCGCAGGTCGGCGGAGGGAGCACGCGCTCGTAGCGCCTGCCCAACCGAAGGTTGCA
>JAAZYN010001229.1 GCA_014239625.1 Myxococcales bacterium
GGCCTCCCGACCCCCCCAGGAGGCCCCCCTTCCCTCCTGAAAGGAGGCCCCCCTTCGCTCCTGAAAGGACCGCGATCCCTGGGTCGATGGCAGCCCTCGCGAGCAGGTTCGTCATGGATGCGCCGCAGCCCCACGGCCGCTGGTTGGCCGTCTCGAGAAACAACGCGGAGCTGCACCCCGGCGCCTGGGCGGCGACGGCAGCCAGCGATGCGATCTCACCCCAGGATGTGTCATCCCGCGGCGCGAGACCGATCGCGTTGGGTGTTCCCGGTCGACGCCCGCAGGCCTTGGCGGCGATGTCGGCGAGCCCATCGGGCGCCAGCCGGCCGCCGTCGTCGTATGGGATGGCGGGACACCGCTTGGCGGTTCGCTGAACCACGTAGCGGCGCTTGCCGTGGTCTGTCCGTTCCCACACACCGACCTCGACGCCCATGACGCGCCGCCCCGCGATGCGGCCCAGGTTTTTTTTGACCCGCTGGCCGGTGCCTGCACGCGCAAACGTCCTCGTGGGCTTGTCAGGGGTCGATGATGCGGATGGGGGCTGCTCTCTCATCCGACCCGCCCGGGCCGCCTCGGACTCGAGCCCCCAACGGAGGGACAGATCGTCTCCGACCCCACCTGGCGGCGCTCCGCCATACAGACGCATGGCCTCCAGCCCCCTACCCTCAGCGCGCCCGACGACCTGGATGTGGCCGA
>JAAZYN010000122.1 GCA_014239625.1 Myxococcales bacterium
TGCCCTTCAAGGGCATGTCGGCCGTCGTTGGCACGGCCGCTGGCCCGTTCTTCGCCCTCGGAAAGGGCGTCGCGGCGACCCGCGACGGTCGCACCTGGACGCAGGTGAACCTCAACGTCACCAAGAAGCTCAACGCCGGCCTGATCGACGGGAGCGTGGTGGTTCTGGTCGGCGACGGCGGGACTATCGCTCGCTCCGCCGACGGCGGCGCCAGCTGGGCCGTGCTCCCGCCGGTCGGTGGCAGCCTCAAGGCGATCTTCAAGCAAGGCGGCAAGCTCATCGCGTCCGCCGGAAAATCGGCCATCGAGTCGGCGGACGGCGGCAAGACCTGGGCCGACGTGGCGGACCCAGCGGTGCTCGAAGCGCTTCCACCCATCGCCAAGCCCGGCGTATGTGAGGGGCGGCTGCCGAAGGCCGCAGAGAAGTGCAAATACACCCGCCAGGTCAAGACTCCGCTGGGCCTGCCGAAGGTCGTCAGCATGTCCTTCAACGGCGACGTGGGCCTGGCCATGGGCGACTCAGGGCTGGTCGCCTTCACGGCCGACGGCGGGGCCAGCTGGAAAGCGCGCAGCGGGTTTCAGCTGAAGCGTGGGGTCTACCACTTCAACACCGAGGCCAACACGATCCTGGCCGTGGGCGGCAAGAACCAGGTCATCGTCTCCCTCGACGCGGGTCAGACGTACAGCGAGGCCCAGCTCCCGCCGAAGACCAAGAACATCCGGGCGAGCTACCTGGACTCTGACGGGACCGTCTACCTCGGCGGCGACAAAGGCACCATCCTGCGGGCGACGGGTCAGCTGACCAACTGGGTCCCGCTGATCACGTACCAGAAAGACAAGGCCAGCTACAGTCGACTGTTCAAGGTCAACAATGTGCTCTACGCCTCAGGCAGCAAGGGGCAGCTGAGCCGCACCCAGAACAAAGGCCAGACCTGGCTGCCGCTGGTCACCGGCGACAAGCTCCCCGTGGTGGCGATGACCGGCGAGGGCTCGACCGTCCTGGCGCTGGTCGCCGACTGGCGAAAGGACCTCCGGAAGCTGCTCCGCTCCGATGACAACGGCCTGTGGTTCTTCGTCCAGGGCAGCTTGAGTCAGCTCTACGGCGCCGACCACTTCAAGCTCGCGGGCGGCAAGCTGACCTACGGCGACCGGATGTCACCCGACTTCGGGGCGACCTTCATTCCGGCGAAAAACGGATACAAGTCGCGCACCATCGACATCATGGACGGATCTGGCGTGCGCATCCGCAACCGCTGGATGGGTCGCAAAGCCAAGCCGCAGTTCGTCGTGTACGGCAAGGACGCGGGTGACACCGCGCTGGTCGAGTCATTCTACAACTTCGGTGCCTGGTTCCGATGTTCGGCCAAGACCGGCTGCTGGATGATCAGTAACGGCCAGGTCTATCGACCGCAGTAGACGCCCTCCGCGTCTCGAGAATAGGCCCGACCGCCCAGTGCGCGTCGGGCCTTTCGTTTTGAGGGCCTGTGTGAGATGTTCGGAACATGTCAGAGAAACCCTCAGAACGCTTGATCATTCGCCCCTTATCGGACGCGATCTACTTCTACCCCAGCATCATCGCAGCCATCGTCTGTGGGATTGTGGTGGAGTCGACAGCCGCGTCGCCGGCCACCCCGGGACAGACCGGGCTGATCTTCACCTTGGTGTTCTTCTTCAACCTGACCATCGTCTCCTTCAACTACACGCGCTTGTCGAGCATCGTCATCGGTCTGCTGGTGGTGGTCGTCAGCCTGTTGAGCACCATCTACCCCGCTATCGGCGAGTTCTTCGTGAAGTTCATGGAGCAACCCCTGTTCATGAACGCCACGTTTTATTGGGTCTTCGCGACCGGCCTGTCGTTGGTGATCCTGACCGCGCTCATCAAGGCACGGTTCGACTACTGGGAGATCAAGAACAACGAACTGGTGCACTACCACGGCCTGCTGGGGGACACGGAGCGCTGGCCCGCACCGAACATGCGAGTGACGACGGAGATCAAGGACGTCATGGAGTACCTGCTGTGCCGCTCGGGTCGGCTCGTCCTGATCCCGCAGCGCGAGCACCGCGCGCTCATCTTGGACAATGTGGTGGGCATCAGCAACATCGAGGTCCGCATGCAGCGACTGCTCAACACCCTGCGTGTCGACCACGCCCAGGACTGACCCAGGGCTCGGCTGACAGCGAGCATCGAAGATGTTCGGCAGTAACCGCACGTCGCGACGCCAAGACACACCTCTACGCGAGCCCGCTCTCACGGTCGTTGTTAGCCCGACTCGGGCGGATCGGACTATGCCCGCGCGCAGGTCTCGCGTGGTTACTCGACCTCGCGCAAGCGGTCCTCGATGAGGCCGTAAAATGGCTGCCCGTTTCCGGGGGCCGTGGGGACAAAACGCCAGCCAAGGTGCGTGCCGCATCCCCGGCACTCGGCGATGAGCCAGGCGAATCCATCGAACCAGCTCCAGCGGGCGCTTGGGGCTCCCCGCGCGCGTGCACCGCTGGCGTCAGCGAAGCACAACAGACGAAAGAAATAGCCGTGCGGGTTCATCTGCGTGTGCCGATGTCCGCCCCCCCGGGCGACCCGGTGCTCCCGGCGTGTGATAGCCGCCCCGCAGCTTCGGCAGACGATGACCCCCTCGGTGGTCGTCTCCTCCTCCTCGTCGAGCCGCGATCCCGCCCGTGGGCCCTGCGGCCCCTCGACCTGCTCTTGCAACCACATCTCAGCGCGCTTCGCGCTCGCCAGCGTTACGCACGAAGGGCACGAACCGCACAGGCGCCACATGCTGGACCGAGACGGAGCCATCGGCGCCCTTGACGTACAGCCTCAGCTCCTGATGGCGCGTGCCGATGGGGATCACCAGACGGCCACCTGGTTTGAGCTGGGCGAGCAGGGCTGGAGGGACCTCCTTTGGCGCAGCCGCGACGATAATCGCGTCGAACGGGGCGTGCTCCGGCCACCCCATGTAGCCGTCGCCACACGTGATGGTGGTGTTACGGTAGCCCAACTCCGCGAGGCGCTTGGAGGCGTCGTCCGCCAACTCGCAGACGATGTCGATGCCGTATACGTGGTCGACGATCTCGGCAGCTACGGCGGCCTGGTAGCCGCTCCCCGTCCCTATATCGAGGACCTTCGCGCGGCTATGCGGCCGGATCAGCTCGGTCATCAAGCCGACGATGTAGGGCTGACTGATCGTCTGCCCCTGGCCGATGGGCAGCGGCGTGTCGTCGTAGGCTCGATGGCGGATGGGCCGAGGCACGAAACGATGCCGGGGGACCCGCTTCATCGCGCTCAGCACGCGTGGGTCGACCAGATCACGGCCCGCCAGCTGGCGGTCGACCATCGCCGTCCGCTCCAGCTGCCTCGGGTGAACCGTCTCAGCGCGCCGCTCAGGTGCCTCGTTGATCGGTGGCCCTTTCAACCCGGGGTCTCCCTTGGTCCTGTCAGGCGACTTGGCGCATGCCACGCTCAGGCACAAGCCGGCCCCGCACAGACAGGCCAGCAGTTTGCGTCGGACGCCTCGAATCACCGACTCAACATACCACCGACCGCCGCTCCGCTCACAGCGGCCTGCGGATCCTGCAGCACGCCCTTGAAAATCGGTGCCGCGTGCCGGCCTCCACTGGCGCGGGCCATCGGCTTCGCGTCGTCGCGCCCCACCCAGATCACCCCCGCGATGGTGTCGGTGAAACCGGCAAACCAGGCATCCACGCCCCGATCGGTGGTGCCCGTCTTACCCGCCAGCGCCACACCGTCGAGCTGCGCGCGGCGGCCGGTCCCTTCCGCCACCGCCTCGACGAGCCAGCCCGCCAGGGTGAGGCAGCTTTGCCGCGTCAATGCGCGTCGCAGCCGGGCCGACTCGGTGTGAACGAGGTCTCCAGAGGGTGTCTCGACGCGCCGAATCAGAACCGGCTGCCCTGCCATCCCCCCAGCGCCAAGGGTCGCGTAGGCGTTGGCCAACTCCAGCGGAGTAACGCTGACGTTGCCCAGCGCCAACGTGAGGTCCGAGCTCATGACCGCTCGTATACCGGCCCGGCGTGCATAGTCGGCGACCACGCCGATACCCACGCGGCTGAGCGCCTGTACGGCGACGACGTTCAGAGATTCCACCAGCGCCTGTCGTAGGTCGACGCGACGACGATCGTGCACCCCGCTGGCGTTCTTGGGTCTCCAGGCGGAGTCACCCTGGCCGTATCGCAAACGTTTGTTGGTAAACCGCGTGCTGGCGTCAAAGGCGCCGCTCTCGAGCCCCGCGCCGTACACGAACGACTTGAAGGTGCTGCCAGCTTGCCGCCGCGCCTGAACAGCTCGGTTGAAGTAGGTGCGGCCATCGCGGCCAGAGCCGCTGAGCGCGACCACCTCGCGGGTCGCGAGGTCGATGAACACTCCCGCGACCTCTGCGCCGTCGGGCAGCTCGGCGGTGTCTATGGAGGCGTTCAGACGCGCCTGAAGGGATGGCCGGAGGGGGGTGTAGATCCGAAGACCCGCGCGACGGAGACGATCGGGCCCGACGGTAGCCTCCAGACGACGCCTCACCGAGTCGACGTACCACCTCGCGTGCACCGACGCGTCGCGCTGGTGAGCGCTCGGCGACGCCAGTCGCGGACTGGACTGCTGGGCGCGCGCCCGCGCCGAGGCGTCGATGAAGCCGTGACCCTCCATCCTGTCGAGGATCCGGTCACGCCGGCGCAGACATTGCTCGTAGTCGCTCAGCGGGTTGAGCCGCTCCGGCGATGGGATCAGGGCCATCAGCATGGCCGCCTCAGCGACGTTGAGGGCGCTGGTGTGCTTTCCCAGATACAGGCGCGACGCCTCCTCGATCCCGTAACGCCCGCGGCCGAAGTAGATCTGATTGAGATACAGGACCAAGATCTCGTCTTTGGTCAGGCTGCGATCCAGGCGTCTGGCGAGAAACACCTCCCGGAGCTTGCGCCACAGGGTCTTTTGCTGGCCGAGGTGAAGCGCGCGCGCCAGCTGCTGCGTGATGGTCGATCCGCCCTGGCTGAGCCGCCGGTCCCGCAGATTGACCATCACAGCCCGGGCCATACCCCACCAATCGAGGCCCTCGTGGGAGTAGAACTCGCCGTCCTCCGCGGCGATCGCGGCGAGCTTGACGTGACGCGGGATACTGTCGGTGTGTACCACCGTACGCCGTTCGTAGAAGAACTCACCGACGACCGAGCCGTCAGCCGCGTAGACGCGAGTCACCTGGGGCGTAATGGCCCGGTAGTCCGCGAAGCTACGGATCTCTGGAAGCTGGCCGGCCATGTAGAGATCCAACCCCCACAGGCCCAGGTTGGCCAACGCAAACAGCGCCACCGCGGAGGCCAACAGACGGAGCATCCAGCGCCGCAGAAACGAGCTCGGAGGCTCGGAGGGGGACACGACTCGATCCATCGCACCGAAGGTAGCAAGGCCTGGTTTCCGGTCCAGAAAATCGTCTCGGAGCGAGCTCCGCCGGCGGTTGACAGGGTATCGCACGTGCGCCATAGGATGGCGCATGGGAATGCGAAAGGATGGACTCGACGATCGCGTCACGCTGCTGGAGGCGATGCTCGCTGTTGCCCACGCCGACGGGGACTTCGCGGAGGTAGAGAAGCGGCGGATGATCCAGCTGGTGCAGTTTCTGCGCCTCAGCGGAGACGCTGCCGAGCACGTCCGGGCCCTCATCGAATCCGGCGAGGCGCCATCGACGCCGGACCGATCAGAGCTGCCCGACTACCACACGTGCCGCTACATTTTTCAGCACGCGTTGATCATGGCCTTCGAGGACGGGACGTTGGATCCCGGCGAAAAGAGGCGCCTGGATCAACTCGCCGAGCTGTTCGAGCTGAGCGCCGAGGACGCCCAGTCGAGTTGGGCGCGCGCGAGAGAGATGATGACCGAGGAGTCCTGACCCGCGCTATCAGCCGTCAGGGCGCTCGATCACCGGGCGACGCTCCCGGCCGGCTCGCGATCCCGCTCGCAGGTGACCAGGCCGAAGGATGCCCGCCGCCAAGCCGGACGGCCGCTCAGCCCTCAGAGCACTGGAGCACCAAGCTGTGCTCTTGGCCCGGGTGACAGTCCCGCTCGAGGGGACCCCAGATCCAGGAACCACCCCGGACCCATACGGTCGCTTTTGAGCCCGGCTCGATCCGGGTACATGGCGTGAACGTCTCACCGGCGACGAGCAGCTCCTCCTCGACGTGAGCGTCCACCAGCACCTCGGCGAACTCCACGTCTCCATCGCAGTTGGGGTGCAGCGACAACTCAAAGGAGCAATAGGACGGCCCACAGGCGTCGTCGTCGCACACGCACTCGGCGTAGGTGATCGTGGCGGGATCGTCGACGCACCCGGCGCCGGCCGCGGCGACCAAGCCAAGGATCGTCATCGCGACCATGTCTCGAGCGTATGCAAGCATGCACAGGTACCTTCAAGAACCAGACGGCTGACGTCAAGGGGGGCTGGCGCCCCTGCCACCCGAGTATGTCCGTCCGTTCGTTGCCGGGGCAGACCCGCCGGTGCTAGAGTCGCCAGCGCCGCTGAAAGGAGAGCTTCATGTCCGCACGCCGTCTCAGTATCACCCTAACAATCGCCGTCGCGTTGAGCCTCGCTTGGTCCGGCAGCGCCAGCGCCGACCTGTGGAAGAAGAATGGCGGCGACTGCAACGAGACCGCATTCAAGCGCCCCGTAGAGACGGCCCTGAAGAAGGTCGCGAGGTGCGTCCGCCTTTACGAGGCGTACAACAACGGCACCTTCGCCGACGACGACTCCCCCAAAAAGCGTAAGGTCATCACCGCTCTGCGCCGTCTGTACAAGGTAGGGACCGACGTCGACGCGAGCGTGGCGCGCGTTGGACTGGCTCGCCTTGGGATCGCTGTCCCGCCGAAGACGGGGGCGCCACCGTCAAAGAGTTCCAACACCGGCGGCGCTGCGACCAAGACCACGCGGGTCAAATTCGTCGGCTGCCCGGGCGGACAGAGGCCCCCCGCCCCGCCGGACAAGAAAGCCAAGAAGAAAGCCAAGAAGGCCTTCAAGAAGGGCATGAAGGCCTACCGGAAGGATGACTTCGAGGGGGCCCTGGGCCACTTCCAGAGCATGCTCGAGATCGCGCCGGGATCGTACAAAGCGATCTACAACGTGGCCACGATGTCGGCGAAGACGGGGAGCGTAAAGAAGGCCATTGGCCTGTTGTGGTGTCTCCGGGACCTCGGCACCCCAAGCGCCCTCCGAAAGATCAAGGACGCTCGCAAAGACAGCGACTTCGAAGATCTTCGCCGTAACGATGCGTTCAAGGTGGCCACGGGCTACGCCCGCATCATGATCCTCGACTCTCTACCGGACGGTCGCGGCGACGATAACGTCTCCAATCTCAGAGACCGCATCGAGAAGCTCAAGTACGAGGTTATCGCTGTCAAGCCGGACGCCAACGAGAAGACCAAGCCCCACGTGTGGTACCGCCACACCAACCGGGTGCAGGCATATATCTTCAAGAAGATCTTGAGCCACCCGCACACCAAACTCGAGCGCATGCCACCCGCGCTCGAGAAGCGTGGTTTCGATATCATCATCTCGTGGGGCGACCGCTACAAGAAGGATGAAGATCCGACGCTGCGAATCAACGAGCTGGGCGACGAGGCCGACAAGGAGCTCAAAGATATCGAGAAGACCGAGGACCAGATCCTCAGCAAACCGGACGAGTACGAAAAAGACGTCGAGGACGGGCTCGGAGAGGGCGACCAGTACACCAAGAAGGTGGATGACACCGCGGACACGATCGACGACCTGAGTAAGAAGCCCGGCGAGACGATCGAAAAGGCCACGGACACCGTCGACAAGCTCAAGAGTCCCTTGTGAGTCCCGAACGACCCGACCCAGGACGGACAACTTGACGAAAGAAGCCATTGGCGGACTCGGACCGGTCGAGCTGATCATCATCCTGGTCATCGTGCTGCTGATCTTTGGTGCGGGGAAGCTCCCGCAAATCGGAGACGCGCTCGGAAAAAGCATCAGCGCGTTTCGGAACGCGTCGACGGGCAGCGACGAGGACACCGTCGACGTCACGCCAGCGAGCGGTGACGCGTCTGTCGGCACGATCGAGGACGCGACGGGTGGGGCAGTCGTGTCGGGCGTAGAGACCGAGGTGGAGGTCGAGGCGGTCGAAGAGCGGACCTGATCGCTCTACACTGACGGTATG
>JAAZYN010001230.1 GCA_014239625.1 Myxococcales bacterium
GGGGCGGGTGAATCTGGCGGCGGCGCGGGTTGAAGGCGGTCCGGTGGCGTGGCGGTGTGGGACGATGTGCTGGTTGTACGGAGCGGGGCGCTGTCAGGCCAGCACGTTCCGCGCCATCACCAGCAGGTTGGCCGCGACGATGCTGGACCAGACGTAGGACTTGAATGACGGGAGTCCGCTCCAGGTGCACCTGCCCAGCCCGAAAGCACGCTTCAGAAACGAGATGCCCGCTTCGATTCCAGCACGGAAGTTGCGCAGCCGGCGGTAGACCCAGCTGCTCTTGGCCATCTCGGACACCTCGAGCCCGCGGCCCTTGGCGAAGGCGACCTCCTCGACGCCGTGCTCTTTGATGGCTTCGAGGTTTGCTCGTGAGGCGAAGCCACCGTCGAACGCGACGTGGCGCGGAAGCGTACCGAAGACGTCGCGATGGCGCTCCACCGCCTCGCTGGTAAGTGTGGCGTCGGCGGGGTTGCCGTCGAGGACGCGACAGTCGGTGACGATCCCCGACGGACCCGACGACAGGTAGAGTTTGTGCCCGTAGTAGGTGTTCCGGCGGTCCTTTCGAATGATGTCCGCGTGCGGCTCGAAGATAGACACGACCTTGTCTAGTGTCGTGTCACGTTAGTTCGCTCACTAATTCGGGGCCTTGTTTCGCCGTTGGCTGCGTTGCTCAGGCTCGAATTGACGACCG
>JAAZYN010001231.1 GCA_014239625.1 Myxococcales bacterium
CATCAGCAGATGCCCCACTCGCTTGTTGAGGAAGATCGCGTCGAAGTAAGCGCCAGCGTAGGCGCCTTCACCCAGAAACGGGTTCTCGTCATCTTTGAGCGAGGTCAGCGAGCGCCCCGCCAACGCGGTGTCGCTGGGCCAGGCCGCCGGCTCGGCCCCGAAGTCATGGTCCCCCAAGCTCGCGGTGTGATCCTCATAGGCGCTCTTGAAGCGCGGGTAACCCTTCACTCTGACGCCGTCCCGGGTGACGATCCCGAAGTGCCCGAAGTACATGCGCCCGTGCTTGGAGTGCCACGCGGCCATGAAGAAGGGCAGCCCGTGCCAGCTGGCGAAGGTCGCGCGCAAGAACATGGCCGTCTCGGCGCACTCCAGGGCCGGCGCCGGGAGCGTCTTTCCCGCAAACGGGGTGGTCAGCTGAAAGGTGGTGGAGCCGTCGCCGGCGTCGACCTTGACCATGCTGTCGACCCACGCCGCGTACTTCTCGTCCCAGGTGAGCCCCGAGTCGGCGCCCCACGCCAGCCCAGCCTCGCCGGTGATGTGATACCAACGCCGGGTCACCCGCCACACCTCGGTCGACGACGAGATACCGCTGACGCGGGGACCCGACAGGCCGTTGAAGGAGTCGTCCTTGAGCGCCTCACCCTCGCCCTCGATCACCTCCAGCAAGGGCTTGCCGGTGCTCGGGTCCAC
>JAAZYN010001232.1 GCA_014239625.1 Myxococcales bacterium
AGGGGTAGGTGATACGAGCGTGGCGCGGACCGGAGCCGGCCGAGTCGTACTGGCCCGGAGGATCAACACGAGCGGCTCTATACGACGTACCTCGAGGGGCTTCGCGCCCGGTATCCAGGTTTCAAGGTCATCAAGAAGGGCCAGAGTCGTTTCAACCGCGTCATCGACGTGTTCTTGAAGGCGATCACCTTCGGTAGGCAGTCCAGCTACCTCGGCGGCTACGTCACCACCTTCGGTCAGCGCATCTACGTCCCGGACGACTGGGACGAGATGTCGGCGGGGTACCGCTACTGCACGATGCGCCACGAGGCGGTTCACATTCGACAGTTCGAGCGGCTCACTTGGCCCGGCATGGCCGCGCTCTATCTGCTGTTTCCGCTGCCAGTCGTGTTCTCCGGGCGCAGATTCATCGAGCTCCCGGCCTACCGCGAGAGTCTGACGGCCACCTGGCAGGTGTACGGCGAAGACGCCGCGAGGTCCGACTCCGAGGTCAGCCGCATCGTGGCCCAGTTCACCGGCCCCTCGTATGCGTGGATGTGGGTGCACGGAACATCGATTGAAGCAGCCCTCCGGCGGCACCTCGACTCGCTGTCCGCGTCACCCCCACCGGACCTCGCTCACAGCCAGGGTTCATAGCCCGGAACATTCATGGAACTTCGAGCGAAACCAAGGAGGCGTAGTGCTGCCG
>JAAZYN010001233.1 GCA_014239625.1 Myxococcales bacterium
CCACACCCTTGCATCGTGTGATCTGATCAGTGACATTGGAGGTGGCGGAGGATGCCCCGAGGTCGCTGATGATGATGTCGAAGTCGAGCCCTGTTGTGGTGCCGTTGTTGACCATGGCCTTCATGGTGTCTGCCTGCGAGGTCTATTCGATGGAGTACTCCTCCGCGGATGACTGGGGCTACTTTGGCGACTGGGACCCGCAGCTCCTCGGTGAGCCGCTGCGGGTCGGGGTCGGTGAGATCCGCGGGGACTTCGGCCACTCGGCCCTGCACGTCGAACAACCCGCGCGAGTGGTTGGCTGGCACGCCGCCGGCTTCTGGGGCGTCGATGTCTCCACGGTGGAGGTCCAGGCAGCCGACGATGACGGCTGGATCTCGATGGCGCTGCTCGAAGTGTATGGGGGCCTCGGGGCCGACGAGCTCGAGCCGGGTGCCAAGCGGACCTACCACATCGAGGACGAGAGCGCGGGCGTGTTCATCGTGGCCACAGGGTGCAGCGGCGCCGATCCAGGCGCTTGGTTGTTCGACGAGATCGCCGAGGCCGTAGACATCGAAGTCGATCCCGTGGTCGATCCTCGAGGACTTCGGACGGTGCGCTTCACCGCCACCTTCGTGGGCGACGGCTGGGCGATGGGGATCTACGCGCCTCGAGTCAGCCACCTGTCCGGCTCGTTCCAGGTCGAACC
>JAAZYN010001234.1 GCA_014239625.1 Myxococcales bacterium
ACGCTCTGTCTGCCCGACTCCGCCAGCTGCAGCTGCGACCTGGCCAGCGCCGGAAACACCCGCCCCTGTCTGAACATCAACGCCGCTGGGACCTGTCAGGGCCTCGAGACCTGCGATCCCACCCAGGGCTGGCTAGGTTGCACGGCCCTGGTCGCCGAGCCGGAGATCTGCGACGGTCTCGACAATGACTGCGACGGCATCATCGACGACGGAATCGGCGTAGAGACCTGCCAAAATGATGTCCCCGGGGTCGGGAGCTGCCCCGGCCCGAACATCTGCGAGGGGCTCGCCGGTTGGGTCTGCCAGGCGGAGACCCCTACGGCCGAGTCCTGCGACTACCAGGACAACGACTGCGACGGCGCCGTCGACGAGGACTTCACCGACTCCAGCGGGGCGTACACGTTGGACACCCACTGTGGGAGCTGCGGCCTGGACTGCACCGACAAGGTGCTGAACGGCACCGGCCAGTGCGGTGGCCCCCCGGAGGCCCCGGCGTGCGAGGTCGGCAGCTGCGATCCGGGCTACTACCAGGTCGGCCCCCTGGCCTGCTTGCCTGCCTCTGACGACCTGTGCGCGCCCTGCGTCAATGATGAAGGGTGCCCGACGCCGGGTGACTCGTGCCTTCAGCTCGACGGCGCCGGCTTCTGCGGGCGCGACTGCTCGGCGAACAATCTGCACGGGACCG
>JAAZYN010001235.1:0-233 GCA_014239625.1 Myxococcales bacterium
CGCAGCGCGGGGCTCTCGATCGCGGTCGCCACAGGGGCCTCCGGGGGGCTCGCGGGGGCCGCCTGCTGTTCTGTCTCCGGGGGAGGCGGAGGCGGCTGAGGTGGCTGAGGTGGCCCGTCCCCCGTGGGGAGGAGCGAGGCCGCGGGGAGCGGTCGCGTAGCCCTCGGTTGGGTGGTTGGTCCGGGAGTCGGGGCGATCGCGGCGGCGGACGGGTCGATGAGGGCGGCGGTGTC
>JAAZYN010001235.1:243-681 GCA_014239625.1 Myxococcales bacterium
TCCCGGACGGTGTCGGTGAGATTGGCCGATGCGTCGAGCAGCGCGTCGGCCAGCACGCGGGCTGTCGGATAGCGGTCCTTCCTTTGTTTTTGCAGGCACTTCATGACCACGGCCTCGACCGCGTCGTTGACCGCCATGCCGGGGTTGGCGTGGTCGAAGGGCGGCGGGGCGAGGGTGGTGTGACCCACGATGACGTGCTGCAGGCCGCCGCTGCCGGGCTTCTTGACAAACGGCGGTCGCCCGCACATCGCCTCGTAGAGCAGGATTCCCAGGGCGTAGATGTCGGTGCGCTGGTCCACCTCCCCGGAGAAGATCTGCTCGGGCGCCATGTAGATCGGTGAGCCGATGATGATCCCGTCTTCGGTCTGTTCTCCTTTTCGCTCGCTGGGGTCGACCATCTTGACTAGGCCGAAGTCCACGACCTTGACGAAGGTCTCG
>JAAZYN010001236.1 GCA_014239625.1 Myxococcales bacterium
CGATCGCGCACGGGTCGAAATGGAGCGGGTCGTAGCCCCACAGACAGGGTGGGCAGTCCTCGTCGGTCACCCCGTCGCAGTCGTTGTCGAGCTGGTCACAGTGGTCCGGGTTGAGCTCGTCGGCCACGTAGTCGCTCGGCGGCTGACAGCCGGTCTGCTCATCCAACAGGCCGCCCGGACACACCCCCAGCGCGCTCCCGAGGTAGTCGCACGGGCCACCCTCGTCGGTCACGCCGTCGCAGTCGTTGTCCAGGCCGTCGTCGAACAGGCCGGCCGCCTCCTCGTCCGCGGCAAAGTCGGTGGGCTCTGCGCAGCTGGCGTCGCTCTGCACCACCCCGTCGCCGCAGACCCCCGCGCTCACCCCGTTGAAGTCGCACGGGCAGCCCTCGTCGGTGATCGCGTCGCAGTCGTTGTCCAGTCCGTCGCAATGATCCGGGGCGAGCTCAGGACCATGGTAGGTCGCGACCGGGGTGTAGTCATCGACGAAGCCAGCAGCTCCAGCGCACACCTGCGTGGCCCCCGAACAGACGCCCTGCTGAAGCGTCGTCAGCGGATGCACCAGGTCCGGGTCGTCCGAGTCGGTGAGGCCATCGCAGTCATTGTCCAGCCCGTCACAGCTGGCCTCCGCCGCCTCGTAGCCGGTCGCGTCGGTGTAGTCGGGCTCCTGCCAACCAGTCAG
>JAAZYN010001237.1 GCA_014239625.1 Myxococcales bacterium
GTTTCGCTCGAACTCTGGTGAGAAATGCGGGCTAATCCCAGTGTTCGCTCGCCTGATCCGTAAAGGTCGAGGGCGGGAGGCGAGGTTGAGCTTGATGGCTCACGCGCTGATGGAGAACCGCAACGGCCTCGTCAGAGACCTTCGAGTGCTGGTCTGCGCCGCACACGATACCGCGGGTGCGCCCGCACCAACCTGCTGGCCGGCCTCGGCGCGGTCGCCAGCAACCTCTTACGAATCAGCCGGTTAGTTAGCCCCAGTGTCGTGGGTGTCAGCTCCACTCTCTGAAAACCTGGACACCACCCACCCCCCGCGCAACCGTGCCCACACCTGTCCTCTCTCGCCTGCTGAGCAGCTCCTCGGACGCTTCGGGCACGGGCACGGGGCGGGCTGCTTTTCAGCGGCCTGCGAGCCCGGCTCATTGATGTCCCTCCGGTTGCGACCGGCGGATCCGCAGCGCTGGCGGGCGCGTGCACGCTGCGGCTGGTTGGGCGGCTATCGCGACCGACGTCACCGGCCTCCGGCCCGCGCTCCGGCCGTCAGCCCGACGCACCCTTGGTTCCGCTCAAGATATCATGAATAATCCGTGTCGGACTTGAAAAAATTGCTTCAAGGGACGCCCGCACATGCAACGAATCGCGATCACAATCATTGGCGCACTGTGCACCATGGCATGTCCCA
>JAAZYN010001238.1 GCA_014239625.1 Myxococcales bacterium
CCCGAACTTGGGTCGCGTTCACACCGGGATCCGCTTCAAAGACGGACACTACGAGCTCGTCGACCTGGGCAGCACCTGCGGCACGGTGCTCAACGGGGAAAAGATCGCCAAGGCACCACTCGAACACGGGGATGAGATTCGGCTCGGAAGGACGATCCTCCGGTTCGAGTTGCGAGACGATGACGAACCGGATGGCGTATAGGAAAAATAAAGCAAGTTGCGGAAGTATCGATGCGGCCGACAACTACGCGCCGTTCTACAGCACGCCGATTGAGTGCTCGGACCGGGACGCCGCGACCGTGCTCGACGGGCTCCTGTACAACGAGAGGCTCGCAGTAGACTTGGTTGCCTTCTGAAAGGTCGGACCGACCCAAGGGATCTGGAGGCGGCCCTCGAGGCGCCGGCTATCGCGATGTGGCGGAGCGGGTTGGTGGACGTGGAGAGCTTTCGAATCCTCGTCGAAGAGCTGGTCGAGGAGCCGTCGCGCGGAAATATCCTCGCCGCGCTTTGACACCGCCCTGGGCGCTCGAGCCGGGGCTCATGCCAGGCCGTACTCCTGGAGCTTGTAGTAGAGGGTCCGCCATGGCCACCTGGCGGAAAACCGGCCGGCGACGTTCCCCGCTAACCCGCATTTCTCACCAGACTCTGAGCGACGCGCCGGGAGGCTCGAGTGA
>JAAZYN010001239.1 GCA_014239625.1 Myxococcales bacterium
GTCCTGCGTCGGCCCGCCTTGACCTGGGCCGAAAGGCCTGGCGAATCCTGGCGTCCACCATTCTGACCGGCTGCGTCAGTCACCGACGGGTCGGTTCAGCCCCGTCGCCTGGCGCGCGATGACGCATGGCGCCTGGCTCCGTCGACCAGGCCCCTGACTGAACCAGACCGTCCTCATCTGGCAACGACGACAGTGCTTGACACACCGCGTCGCAGTGCGCACATGATCGGGGTATCTCGAAACTGAATGAGGATTCATTCATGAATGACTCACGCGGCTCGCGTCCCCACTCTTCCTCTCTCGGCGGCGCTTTCCTCATCGAAGACGTCGCCGTTCGCGACATGCTCGTCCCAGAGGACTTCGGCGACGATCTCCTGGCGATGGGGCGGACCGCCTCCGAGTTTGCCACCAAGAACGTCCTGTCGCGGGCTCGCGAGATCGACTCCGAGGAGGGCAAGGCCTCGGCCCTGGCGGCCCAGCTGGTTCGGGACTCGGCGGAGCTGGGGCTGTGCATGCTCGAGATCCCCGAGGCGTTCGGCGGGCTGGACCTGGGGTTCGTGTCGACCATGCTGGTGACCGAGAAGATCTCCACGGAGGGCTCGTTCGGCGTCACCTGGGGTGGCCACGTGGGGATCGGCACGCTGCCCATCGTGTTCTTCGGCAACGAGGAAC
>JAAZYN010000123.1 GCA_014239625.1 Myxococcales bacterium
TGCACGCCGAAGGCTCGCTGCGTCTCGTTGGACAGGTTCTGAAAGGACTTCTGAGGCTCGATGAGGGCGATGTCGGCTCCCCCTGCGTGCCTGTGATAACGAATGTCGTGCCGCAGCAACCCGTCGCGCTGGTAGTAGCGAAAGCTCCCCCAGGGCGTGTTCTGCCAGAAGACGCGTGCATTTCGAGGCGCGTTTTCGTTGATCCAGTCGAGCGCCTGACGGGTCGTATGGCCCCAATACATCCTCATCATCTGTTCATCCGCTGCTCCCTGGATGCCCCCCGCCGCCAGGCTGTTGTAGAAACCCGTCCCGTAGCGGGAGGCGCCTACGGTAGCGCTCACCGGCTCCACGAAGACGAGACCGATGACGGCCGCGGCCGTGGCCAGGCGCCACCCGCCGCTGGGCCACCGGCCCAAGGCCAGGACGAGGCAGCGATACAGCCCGTAGGCGGCGATCAAGGACAACATCGGCATCCCCGTCATCCAGTGTTTGACCCCGCCAAAGATGGGCACGCTGGGCAGCGAGATCAGGATGATCGGCACCAGCCCACCCAGAAGCGCGAACGCCATGGCGCGTTCGTGAGCGGTCGGCGGGACACGGCTCCGCAACGCCGTGATCCAGGCGCGGAGCTGCCAGACCGGCAGCGCCACCACCAGCCCCACGAAAAACAGGAGCGTGAAGCTCTCGGGCACGGTGTAGAAGGTCAGCGCCCACGGAAACTCCATCGGGAAAGGAGGCACCTGCAGCGGCTCGCCGAAGTACCATTGGAAATAGTGCACGTGCTCCAGATGAAACTGGAAGTACCGAGAGACGCCCGCGAAGCCGTCGTACCAGAGCTGGGGCCAGAAGATGAACAGCGCCGGAAACGCGACCACCGGCATCACCAAGAGGGCGAGCGGGATGCTGGGGAGCCGCACCATGGGGCGCCAACCAGCCATGGAGCACACCAGCTGGTGACGGCCACACCAGAGCCAGAACGCGACAAATGGAACCGCCAGGAAAAACGCGTTGTGTTTGGTGAGCAGGGCCAGCGCCCAGCAGATGCCCGCCGCGAGCGCCCAACGGCGGTCCTCGCGGGCCCGCCAGAACGCGTAGAACGTCGCCAGCGTGGCCGCGACGATGGGCATGTCGAAGCAGCACAGGTGGGCGTGAAAAAAGGTCCTCGGGGCAAAAAAGAAGATCAGCGCACCCAGCACCCCCACCAGCCAATTGAAGAGCTCGACCCCCAGCAGAAAGGTCAGCGCCACGGCGAGTGCGCCGCTGGCGATACCCGGGAGGCGCATCGCCTGAGACTCACTCATGATCGGGAGGTTGCTCAGATCTCGCACCTGGCACCCCGCGATGATGACGCGTTTGGCTCCTCCCGCCCCTTTGGCCGCGTCCCCAGCGCGCGGCTTGCACAGCTCGGCGAGGGGTCCCAGTGGGACGTCCCCCGCTGGCACCAGCTCGGCGCGCTTACCCCGGCGCTTCAACACGTACGCCGTACCCAGGGCGCGAGCGTCGTCCTCGGGCGCGTGACCGGACAGCAACGGACCGAGCAACTCGACCTTACTGCCCGGGCTGAAGTCATCAGCGTCGTATAGCCCTTGGGCGGTCAAGGTCGGCGGGCCCCGTCCCGACCTCGGCGACGACACCTTCAGCCCGCGATCATGGCGCGCGAAGGCACGCCACGACCACCCGAACAAGACCTTCATCAGCGGCGGATGCTCGAAGTTGCCCCGCCACACCTTCAAGGTGTCATCTCGCCCCAGCACCGCCGCGCGCTCCTCGCGGCTGTCGGCGTTCTCCGCCCGGACGAACCAGGATTGATAGCGCTCGGCGAACGAAAAGTAGAACGACTCGTCGCGCGTGAAGCCCATGTCCTGAGTGATCCACAGCAGCCCGAAGCTCAGCACGAAGAGACCCGTCGCGAGCCAGCGAATCGCGGACCGAGACAGGGCCGGCAGACGGTCGGTTTCGGTCGAGCGAACCATGTGCGAGCCTATAGCACAGTCCTGGGGTTCAGGGTGCCCGGGGCTTGAAGCGATGCACGCTGCCCGCTGTCGCCTCGAACTCCCCGTCGATCACCGCGTTGCCCAGGCTGTCCGCGCAGCGCACGACGTGCTCGCCAATCCCCACGAACAGAGGCTGCCGACGGGTCGTCGACACGGTGCCGCCATCTATCGTGCAGGCATGGCCAGCGGCCAACCCCTGGAACATCACCTGCGACGCCGCCAGGGTGGCGTTCAGTGCGAGCACCCGCCCGGTGTCTATCCGCCCCTTCGAGGTCCAGCGTCCAGGGCCGGCCCGGACCTCGAACACGTAGTCCCCCGTGTACATCACGACCTCTCTCAGCGGCGCTCGGCCCAGCGTCTTGCCGTTGGCGAGGACCTGCGCGCCACGCAGGTTGGCGGTCAGGGTCAAGCGGCCCGTACCACCCCTGTCACTCGGGGCGGGGCCGCTCACGGCTCCACCCGAAGGCAGCTTTGGCGAAGCCGCCCGCGTCACATGCTTGAGCGGCGGTTTGACCGGCCGCGACAGCTTCACGACGTACTCCACCTCCGGGTCCTCGTCGGTGACCGGTCCTTCGCCCTGTTCCGGAGGAACCGTCGACGGCTCGTCGCTCGCTACGACGCGCTCGTCGAGCTCGGGGCGGGTCGACCCCGAGCGAACCACGACGGCGATCAGCGCGAGCATCACGCACAGCACCAGCCCGAGCATCATCGCGCGCTGGGCGCTTGAGGCCCCCTCACGCGCTCTCCCGGCGACACCGCCGGAGGCGCCAGGAGCACGAGCTCCGCGAACGGGGCGCGGCGGTCGACGGCTCGGTGTGGGCCGCGGTGGCCCCACGCGCGGTGAAGCGTCCGGTAGAAGCTCGGCGGAGGCGTCGACGCGGGCGCCACTCGGCGAGCGGTCATCGGAGGAGACGAGGCCCCCCAAGGCGGCACGTCCTCCTCGCCCCGACACGCCAGACTCGGTGATGAACGCGCGCAGGTCGCGCTCGAAGTCAGCCACCCGCTGGTAGCGTACCCACTTGTCTCTCGTCAGGGCGCTGAGGACGACCCGCTCCAGGGCCTCGGGATACTCCGGCCGCAGCGTGGACGGGCGGGGGACCTCCTCGGTGAGCAAGGTCTGCACGGCGTCGGGCCCGTCCGCTTCGATGGGCAAGCGACCGGTAGTCAACCGGAAGAGCATGACGCCCAAGCTATAGATGTCGGCCCGCACATCGAGGGCCTGATGCTGCAGCTGCTCCGGTGCTCGATACGCCATCGGACCGACCACGCCGTCAAAGAACGCCGCTGCGAGACCCGCCTCGTCGATGGCCACGCTGCCGGGGTGAAGCGAGCCGTGGCTCACCCCGACGAGCGCACCCGTTGCGTCGAGCCCGGCAGCCACGTCGGCGACGATGCCCGCGGCGACCTCCATGGAGAGTCGCGGGCCAACGTTCTCGGACCGAGACATGACCCGCCCCAGGGTCGTCGCGCTCGCGCTCGCGGCGACCACCAGGAACGCGACCTCTCCGTGACGCCCCGCCTCGAGCAGCCGCGCCACGTTTGGATGGTCGACCCTCTCCAGGGCGCGAAAGTTCGCGGCCAGTTGCTCGTCCGCTGGTGCCTCGGGGTGCTGGCGCAAGCGCTTGAGCCACACGGTGCCGGGATACTTCGCGGTGATGGCCACGCTGAGATCCCAGCCGGCCCCTTGGCCGAGGGTCCGCTGGAGCCGATACTTCCCTGCAAACACGCCTGACATCGGGTCCCACTATAGCCGGCCAGGGAGCACCTTCGCCAACGCCTGGCCGGTGAAGCTCTCCGCCACAGCAGCGATCGCCTCGGGCGGCCCCTCCGCGACGAGCCAGCCGCCATCGTCGCCTCCACCCGGCCCAAGATCGATGACGTGATCGGCCACCTTGATCAGGTCCAGGTTGTGCTCGACCATCAAGACCGTGTTCCCCGCGTCGACGAGGCGCATGATCACCGCCAGGAGCTTCTCGACGTCGGCGAAGTGCAAGCCCGTCGATGGCTCGTCCAGGATGTAAAGGGTCTTACCCGTGTCGACCCGGGCCAGCTCCCGGCTCAACTTGACACGCTGCGCCTCACCGCCCGAGAGCGTCGTCGAGGGTTGCCCCAACGACACGTAGCCCAACCCGACGTCCTGAAGCGTCTGCAAGATCTTCGAGGCCTTGCGATGGTTGGCGAAGAACACCAGGGCGTCGTCGATGGACATCGACAGGACATCCGCGATGGTCTTCCCACGGTATTTCACCCGCAAGGTGGCCTCGTTGAAGCGCCGGCCTCCGCACTCTTCGCAGACGACGTAGACGTCCGCCAGGAAGTGCATCTCCACCTTGCGGACACCCGCACCCGCGCACCGCTCGCAGCGCCCGCCCTTCACGTTGAACGAAAACCGCGCGGGTTTGTATCCAAAGGTCTTGGCTTCGCGGGTCTTGGCGAAGACCGCCCGCACCTCGTCCCACACCTTGGTATAGGTGGCCGGGTTGGAGCGCGGCGTCCGCCCGATCGGCCGCTGATCGATGGTGACCAACTTATCGAGCTTGGCCATCCCATCGATCCTGTCGTGCTTGCCCGGTCGCACGTGAGCGCCGTGGAACCTTCTCATCAGCGCGGGCTTCAGGATATCCGCCACCAGCGTCGACTTGCCCGCGCCGCTGACACCGGTGACGACGTTAAAGACACCCAGCGGCAGCGCGACGTCGATGCTCTTCAGGTTGTGCGCGGACGCGCCGCGAACATGAAGCTTGCCCTTGCCCTTGCGCCTCTTGCGCGGGAGCTCGATGACGCGGCGCCCGGACAAGAAGGCCCCGGTGAGCGAGCTGGGGTCGTCCATCAGCGCGTCCAGCGTGCCAGCGGCCACGACTTCGCCCCCCAGGGCGCCGGCGCCGGGGCCAAAGTCGATGATGTGGTCAGCGTTGCGCATCATCATGTCGTCGTGCTCGACCACGACCACGGTGTTACCCAGATCGCGCAGCCGACACAGGGCTTCGATCAAGCGCCCGCTGTCGCGCGCATGAAGCCCGATGCTGGGCTCGTCGAGGATGTACACGACGCCCGTCAGCTCGGTCCCGATCTGGCTCGCCAACCGTATCCGCTGGCTCTCTCCACCGCTCAGCGTGCTCGCTGTCCGGGCCAGGCTGAGATAGCCGAGGCCAACGTGGTCGAGGAACCGCAGCCGGTTCTGAATCTCCCGGACCACCGCGCCGGCGATCACGGCTATGCGCCCTTCCAGCTTCAGCGCGGCGAAGTGCTTGTACGCCTGGGTGATCGGCCACCCCACGATGGTCGGCAAGTTCGCGTCGAACAGCCGCACGTTTCGAGCCTCTACGCGTAGCCGCGACCCGCCGCAGTCGTCGCAGTCCGCGGTGGTCATGTAGTCCTCGTACCACGCGCGCATCTCCGCGCTCTTGGTCTCCCTCCAGCGGCGCAACAGGGTGTTGACCAGCCCCTCGAAGGTCCGCTTCCACGCCCCCGTCGAGTTGGCCCGCTCCCAGGTCACCTCGATCTCCTTGGGCGTGCCGTAAAGGAGCACGTCACGCTGCTTGTTGGACAACCTCTTCCACGGCTTATCGGTCGCGATCTTGTACGACCGGCAGACCGCCTCGATGATGTCGCCCGTCCAGCTCGCGCCGTCGCCCCCCAGCGCGTTTGCCCAGGGTTTCACCGCCCCCTGACTGAGGCTCAGCGACGCGTCGGGGACGATCTTGTCGACGTCGATCTGCATCGTCGTGCCCAACCCCTGGCATGCGGCGCACATCCCCAGCGGTGAGTTGAACGAGAACATCTGAGGAGCCAGCTGCGGGAAACTGATGTCGCAGTGGGCGCAGTAGTTGTGTTCCGAAAAGAGCACCTCGTCACCGTCGGCGGCGAATGACGCGATCGCGATCCCGTCACCATGTCGCAACGCCGTCTCGATCGAGTCCGTCAGCCGGGAACGAATCCCGTCGCGTAGCGCGATCCGGTCCACCACGAGATCGACGTCGTGCTTGAGTTTCTTGTCGAGCGGGATCGCCTCGGTCAGCTCCACCACCTGGCCATCGATCCTCACCCGCGCGAAGCCGTCTCGGCGCGCCTCATCGAAGATCTGCTTGAACTCGCCCTTCCTGTTGCGCGCGATCGGGGCGAGCACCGTGAAGCGGGTGCGCTCTTCGCGAGTCAACAAACTCGAGACCATCTGATCGATCGTCTGACTCCCCACCTCGCGGTTACAGCTGTGGCAGTGCTGAGTTCCGGCGCGGGCGTAGAGCACGCGGAGGTAGTCGTAGATCTCCGTGACCGTGCCGACGGTCGATCGGGGGTTGGCGCTCGATGGTTTTTGTTCGATCGCGATCGTGGGCGACAACCCAGCGATGCTGTCGTACTGAGGTTTATCCATCTGGCCGAGGAATTGGCGCGCGTAGGCGGACAGCGACTCGACGTAGCGCCGCTGCCCCTCGGCGAAGAGGGTGTCGAAGGCCAAGGAAGACTTCCCTGATCCGCTGACGCCCGTCAGCACGACCAGTTTCTTTTTTGGGATCGAAACATCGATCCGCTTGAGGTTGTGCTCGGCGGCACCTCGGATGGTGATTTCTTCAGGTTCCATAAGGCCCACAACGTAGGCGCAAGTGGAGGATTTGGCAGCTCGAAAAGGGGTTCTTCAGGGGGGTTGTTGCCAACAAGCCGTCATGACAGCAGTTCGTGACCACTTGATCGACGCCAGAGGCTGACTTAGCCTTCTTGCTTCTGAGGTAACGGACTGGAGCCCAGATGAAGCTGTCTTATGCCGGCGCGACACACGTCGGAATGAAGCGTGACCACAACGAGGACAATCTCATGCTCCTCCCGGAGCAGAACCTCTTCGTCGTGGCCGACGGAATGGGTGGCCACTCGTCCGGCGAGGTCGCGAGCAAGATCGCGGTGGACACACTCAAGTCGTTTTTCGAGGAGACCGAAAACGACGACGAGATCACATGGCCGTTCAAGCCCGATCGAACCCTCGGGTACGATGAAAACCGCTTGGCGTCCGCAGTGAAGCTGGCCAACCGCAACATCTTCGAGACCGCCCTCGACGACGTGCGGTTCAAGGGGATGGGCACCACGTTCGTGGGTGTGCAACTCACCGACGACAAGGCCGTGGTCGTGGCGCATGTCGGTGACAGCCGCGTGTACTTGATCCGCAACGGGGCTATCGAACAGCTCACCGAAGATCACTCGCTGCTCAACGACTACAAGAAGATCCAAGAGCTGACGCCGGAAGAAGAAGAGGCCTTCCCGCACAAGAACATTATTGTTCGTGCGCTGGGTATGAAGGAGAGCGTCCAGGTCGACGTGCGGGTGGAGTCGCCGCAGGCCGGAGACATCTTCCTGCTCTGCTCCGATGGGCTCAATGGCGAGATCACCGACCCGCAGATGCTCGAAGGGGTCAACGCGAACCCCAACCTCGACGACGCCGTCCAAGCGTTGATCAAGGCGGCCTGCGATCATGGCGGAAAGGACAACGTGACGTGCGTCCTGGTCCGCTACGAAGGTGACTGACCACCGATTGTCGGGAACAGGCGTGGTGTTGGCCGCGGGGAGAGGCACCCGACTCGCGCCCGTCACAGATCACACCCCCAAGCCGCTGGTGCCCTTCTTCGGGGTGCCGACGATCGACGCGGCGGTGGCTCATCTGAGCGCCGCGGGCGTGCAGCGGATCGCGGTGAACGCCCATCATCTCGCCGACGCCCTGTCCGCATACGTGCGTGGCCCATTGGCCGAGCGGTTCCCCGAGGTTGAATTTCTGATCTCGGTCGAGGAGACGCTGCTGGGGACGGGAGGCGCGCTGGTGAAGATCAGCGATTGGCTCGGTGACGATCCAGCCGGCTTCTGGCTGGCCAACTCGGACGCGATCCACACGGCCGGCCTACAGGAACTTCAAGCGACTCACCGAACGACTGGCGCGGACGTAACCATGATGGTCACCCGCAAAGGCGCCCAGGGCGTCGTCAGAAACGTCGCTGTCGGGGACGCGGCCCGTTTCGACGGCCTGGTGCAGCCCGACCCGGCGTCCCACGCCGCCTATTGCGGCGTCCTCAGAGCGGAGTCAGGGCTGCTCGATATCCTCCCGGCGGAGGCCCGGGAGTGCTGCGTCATCCGGCAGGGGGTCGTGCCCTGGATGGCCAAAGGGGGTCGAATCATGACCTGGGAGACAGGTT
>JAAZYN010001240.1 GCA_014239625.1 Myxococcales bacterium
CGCCCCATCGATCTCATCACGTTCCTCCAGCGGCAGCCCGACGGCGCCACCGCGGATCAGCTCTCGGCGCAGCTGCGCTATGAGATCCACAAGTCGCTCAACCGTGAGGAGCGCGTCATCAAGGGGCCGATTCTCAAGCCCGCCAAGCGGCTGCGTGAGGAGATCCTGCGCACCCGCGAGATGAGTCGAGCGATGCACGCCCTGTCCGAGCGGTTGGGTAAGCCCCGCGAGCAGGTTGAGGCGAAGGTTTCAAAGTATATCAAGGAGATAGCGGCAGATTTCTCGATCTCGTACATCGAGTTCATGTGCATCGTGCTGACCGTCGTGCTCGACCGGATCTACAGCGAGGTCGTGCCCGATCTCAAGGGCCTCGAGGGGGTCCGCGAGGCAGCTCGCAAGGGTCCCCTGGTCCTGCTCCCGTGCCATCGAAGCCACATCGACTACCTGGTGTTGAGCTACCTCTTCTACGCCAACGGCTTGATCCCGCCGCATATCGCCGCGGGGGCCAACCTGAACTTTTTTCCGATGGGGCACATCTTTCGTCGCTCTGGGGCCTTCTTCATTCGGCGCAGTTTCAAGGACAACCCCGAGTACTCGATGGCGTTCAGGGAGTATCTGCGGAAGCTCATCAAGGAAGGGTACTGGATCGAGTTCTTCCTGGAGGG
>JAAZYN010001241.1 GCA_014239625.1 Myxococcales bacterium
CATCACGCCCAGACCGGACGGATCGCACTGTTTCGTGCCTTCCTTGCACAGATCTGCGTCGCCGCCGTCGCATGGGGCCCCGATCCCGAAGCCTTCGTCGATCAGCCCGTCGCAGTCGTTGTCGACGCCGTCGCAGGCCTCGACGAAGGACTCGCTCTCGTCGCACGCGACGCCGCCGCCGTCGGCACAGGTCAACACTCCGTTGGTACAGGAGTCCTCGTCGGGGCCGTCGCACTTCTGACCGAGCGGATAGATCTCGTCGGTCTTTCCATCGCAGTCGTTGTCGACGCCGTCGCAGCTCTCGGTGGTCGGGTAGCTGGCCACAGCCGAACAGGTCGCCCCATTTCCGAGGCCGTTGCAGACCAGCACGCCGGTGTTCTGACATTGGCCTATCCCGACGGTGCACTCGCCGCCGAGCTCGAAGTCCTCGTCGATCTCACCGTCGCAGTCGTTGTCGACGCCGTCGCATTGCTCCTGCAGCGCCGGGAGCTGACACTCGGTGTAGTTGCCGTCGAGACACACCTGAACGCCCGGATAGTTCACGCCGTTACACGTGACGTAGCAGACCAGAGCCGGGACGCCGTCGTCGATCTGGCCGTTGCAGTCGTTGTCGACCCCGTCGCAGACCTCGTCTTCGTGGATGCAGGGTTGAGATCCGATCTCC
>JAAZYN010001242.1 GCA_014239625.1 Myxococcales bacterium
CCCGCCTTGACCTGGGCCGAAACGCCTGGCGAATCCTGGCGTCAACCATTCTGACGGGCTGCGCGAGGACGCCTCCGCCAGACTTTCTTGCGACACTTCTCGGCGTCGGCGCCATGTCGTCTTTACAAGGGGCAGTTCGTTTTCGCCCCGATAAAGGACGTGAACGTGAGAAATCCAAAGTACATCCATCCTGGCAACCACTACTCTTTAGCGGCCCGCTGTTGCGACCGTAAGTTCAAGCTCGTACCGAGCGATGACGTCAACCAGGTCGTAGGCTTTTGCCTGGCGCACGCAGCCCGCAAGTACGCCATCGCTGTCCACGCCTGGGTGGTGATGAGCGACCACCTCCATCTGGAGGTGACCGACCCTCGCGGCTGGCTGCCGAAGTTCCTGGGGCTGTTCAAGTCGCTGGTGGCGCGGGCCCTGAACTGTCGACGCGGCGCGTGGGAGTTTTTCTGGGCCCCGTCGCCGAGAGCTCACATGCTGGTGACGACCTATGAGGATGCGGTTCATCGCATGGCATACGTCCTAGTCCAGGCCGTCGCGGCCGGGCTCGTGGACAGCCCGGAGAAGTGGCCGGGTGTGGGCTCATGGAGCCGGTCAGTTGGGTTGACCGCGAGATTCGCCAGGCGATTTCGTCGCTGGCAAGGCGCGAGACCGAC
>JAAZYN010001243.1 GCA_014239625.1 Myxococcales bacterium
ATCAAGGTAATATACATATTGTTTACATACTTATTAACGTGTGTGTAAAATATGAACATTATTTTACAAATAGCTTTTGAGTTAGGAAGCGCACAAACTATAAGCCTTGATCACGACAGTTAGAAAATGTTCCCTATATACCACTAAAATATGACTATGTTAACTTTGATCCCAAAACGCGTAACCTTTAGATTTGTACAAATTTGATAGTGCATGTCCTGAGGTGTCGTAGTTTTACCTATTTTTATTCGTTTTTGCCCCCTTGTGCTGGGGGCCCAGCTCCCCGATTTGTACAACTTTGGAAGCACTGAAGGGTCAAGCATACCAAGCTTGGTCAAAATTGGCCCAGTACTTTCAGAGGAGATGTCGAAATGTGAAAAGTTAACGACGACGACGACGACGACGACGACGACGACGACGGCGGACGAGAAGTAGGATTGGTAAAGCTCTCTTGAGTCTTCGGCTCATGTGAGCCTACAATATTTGAATCGGATAAATTTAAGCGCTATCCTGAGGCTGATGTGGATTGACTTTGAGAAATCAATTTTTACTAACTTTACAATACCTAACTCAGGGGCGGATCCAGAGGGGTGTTTGTCGGGGGGTGGCTGAAAGTTGGAGTTGCCGAAGGCGACGTACGACGGCGCCGAGGGACGGAGGCC
>JAAZYN010001244.1 GCA_014239625.1 Myxococcales bacterium
CGACCGGTTCGCCACTCAGTTGGAATCCGAAGCAGTTAAGAGTCTAGCTCTCTTGGCGCATGAAGTGGCACTTGGGTTGTGGTCCGGCCCCCGATACCCATGCCTGGCCCACTTCGACTTCCCAGTATGGCCGACCTTGATTCCTGACGACTATCCGCCCCGGGAGGGACCTGCTGGGGTCTTTGTACGGAAGTTCCAACAAGTCCCTGAGTCGTGGGACTTTTCAGACGCGCTAATCCAACAAGTGTGCGATCTGACTAATGGCCTGTATGAGGTTGCCTACCTCGGATCGGAGGATGAGCTCTCAGTCTGGTTTGCGGAAGCTGAGCTTCGAGTAAGCGTCGACTACGTTGTCTTCGAAGAGGGTCGTGAACAGTCGCAACGGTGGAACTTCTGGCTCACAGAGCCCGATGCCTTGAACGAGTTCTTGGAAGTGTTGATCCGACGTGTAGACGAGTTTGGAAGTGCGACCGAGGTCGAGCTAGTTCAGGTGCTGCGCCAGTTCTGCGAGCGGGCCGAGCAGACACGGCCCGTTCCACGGCCCATTTGTTCCTGAGGGTCGACGGCGTGGCTGCAGCGGCGCCGAAATAACTTCCGGGAATGGTGATTCCCACTGGTTATTTTCCCTCTTCGAGGTTACCCTCAACGCTCTC
>JAAZYN010001245.1 GCA_014239625.1 Myxococcales bacterium
GTCCGCGCTCGCGCAGCGGCGGGATGACGAGGCGGAACAAGCTCAGCCGATGGAGCAGGTCGTCGCGAAACTGGTCGTCGGCGACCGCTTGGCCAAGGTCGCGGTTGCTGGCGGCGATGATGCGGACATCGACGTCGATTTCCCTGTTGCCGCCGAGCCGCCGGATGCGTTTGTCCTCGATCGCCTTGAGCACCTTGGCCTGCAGGCCAAGCGGGAGGCTGGCGAGTTCGTCGAGAAACAGCGTGCCGTCCTTGGCCGCCTCGAAGAGGCCCATGCGCGCCGTCTTGGCGTCGGTGAACGCGCCGCGCTCGTGCCCGAACAGCTCCGACTCAGCGAGGCTCTCCGGCAGCGCGGGGCAGTTGACCTCGACGAGTGGCCCGGCGGCGCGCGGGCCGTGGTGATGCAGCCAGCGGGCGATGCTGGTCTTGCCGGTGCCGGTTTCGCCCTCGAGCAACACCGGCGGGAGATCGCGGCCAAGCCGCTCGTCCGCGGCGATGATCTTGTCGAGTTGCCGGCGGAACGGGCCAAGCGCGTCGCCGAAAAACAGGCGGTCACCGGTGACGGCGGGGTCGTGGCGCTCGTGCTCGGCGAGGCGGGCGGTTTGGCGGCTGGCTCTGGCGCGGTGCAGTACGAGCGGCAACACGGCGGGA
>JAAZYN010001246.1 GCA_014239625.1 Myxococcales bacterium
GAGACAGCGTCAGCGGAGCGGATCCGCCCGCGCCACAACCGTGAGCGCGACGTCTCGCTGACATCGTCGACGTGCCGACGATGTCGAGGAGTGTCTCGATGCGGCGCGGAGAGCACTCGCCCACCCCCCGCGAGAGGCCTCAGGATGGTGTGGGAGCGGCTCTCGGCCGGCGGTGACAAGAGCACCTCGAGAGAGAGCCCGTTCGGGACCAAGCGTCTGTCCGGTGGGCAGCTCCGGTTGTCGCGACCGGCCTGGCACCGCGGCGCGGAACGGATCGGCGTCGGGATCAGGCTCGCCGGCGCGACAGCCAGGCCAGCCCGCACCACGCCATGACGGCGAGCAAGGGAGCTGGGGTCGGCGAGTCCGCGCCGCCGGCGGCCCCGCACCCGGAGCGGTCACCTCCGGTGGGCGGCAGGTAGAGGACGGCTCCGTCGACGTTGGCCCGAGAGTCACCGGACACAACGGCGTCCGCGCCGCCCCCGCCGTCCGCGTTGGGTCTCCCTCCATCCACGGGGCCCGTCCCGGCGTCGGGTGACGGGCCGGCGTCCGGCGTCGTGCCGCCGCTGTCGGAGGCCCCCCCGTCGGGAGCGTCGGCGTCGCCGCTGCCGCCGGAGCAGGCGCCGCTCTCACAGGTCTGACCGTCCGGGCAG
>JAAZYN010001247.1 GCA_014239625.1 Myxococcales bacterium
CACTCGAGCCTCCCGGCGCGTCGCTCAGAGTCTGGTGAGAAATGCGGGCTAGAGGGGTCATCCGCGCTGTTGCACGTGGGCGTGACAACGCGACGCCGCACGCGATCTTGCCCAAGGGGCCAGCGCTCGATTGTGTCCGCGCTTCCGGAGGCGAACCCCTGGCCGCCGACCTCTGCAATCGCGCTGCTGTAGCCATCGACAGTGACCTCCGCGTTGGGGCTCAAGACGATGTCGCGTTGGCAGACAACCCGAAAGCGACGGGGCTCACGACGCTCCCGAAGACCGGGAAGTCGCTGAAGGCGAGCAAGGCGGCGCGGTGTGGTGTGGTCCAGCGACACAACCATGCTACCCGCGCCGGGTCCGCCACGGTCAACGCGCCCCAAGGGCCCTTGCCGCCCGCGTGCAGAGACTTGGTATCAGCCTCCCGGGACAGGATGCCGCCAACGTCGCAGGGTTCATCCGCGTCCGCGTGGGCAACGTTGGTATGGCTGGCCGCGCCGGAGCTCAGCGTGGGCTCGCGCACGCCGAGGAAGCCCTCGTCGCTTTGCGGGATGCTACCCATTATTCCCAGTGTTCGTTTGCATCCGGCTCGATATTAGCCCGCATTTCTCACCAGAGTTCGAGCGAAACCTAGGAGGGGTAGGTGATA
>JAAZYN010001248.1 GCA_014239625.1 Myxococcales bacterium
AGCAGCAGCAGCAGCAGCAGCAGCAGCAGCAGCAGCAGCAGCAGCAGCAGCAAAACCCCAACCCTAACCCCCATCCCGCCACCCCCACCCCCAACCCTACCCCCACCCCCATCCCCAACCCACGCACCCACCCCCCAACACAAAAACACGAAAGAATACGAAAAACACGAAAAAAACAAAGTGTGTCTCAAACGATAGATCAGGTCAGTGCGATCAAAACGCATACTGAATCGTCAAAATCGGAGCTATTCTGAAGGGGTAAAGGCCACTTCAAAGTTTACTGCAAAAACACGAGCTTGGCCAAGATCTTGGCCAAGATCTTGGCCAAGATCTTGGCCAAGATCTTGGCCAAGCTCGTGTTTTTGCAGTAAACTTTGAAGTGGCCTTTACCCCTTCAGAATAGCTCCGATTTTGACGATTCAGTATGCGTTTTGATCGCACTGACCTGATCTATCGTTTGAGACACACTTTGTTTTTTTCGTGTTTTTCGTATTCTTTCGTGTTTTTGTGTTGGGGGGTGGGTGCGTGGGTTGGGGATGGGGGTGGGGGTAGGGTTGGGGGTGGGGGTGGCGGGATGGGGGTTAGGGTTGGGGTTTTGCTGCTGCTGCTGCTGCTGCTGCTGCTGCTGCTGCTGCTGCTGCTGCTGCT
>JAAZYN010001249.1 GCA_014239625.1 Myxococcales bacterium
CACACGGATCGCAGCCGCCTCGCGCTATCCGGCGGGGCCCAGCGTTGATTGGCTCGAAGGCTGTCGCACACGACGTCACCAGCCTTCGGTCCGCGCCACGCCCGTCAGCGCTACCCATCGTTGGTTTCGGTCGAAGCGCCATCAATGATCCGGGCCAGTGTCCTGTGTGGGACGTTCAGCGTCATCATTCACGAGCGCCTTGTTTCGAAGCAAGGCGCGAGGCGCAGGGCGGGCCGGGGTCGATTCAAGCTTCAGCAACGCCGCTCCGGGCCGAGCGAGCCGTGCCATATGGCTCACGGACGTTCCGCCCAGAACACGATCGGCGCATCGCCTACACGGCCCTGGGCGGGCGAGCGGGCGCCGATATTTGACAGCCGATACGCGTCATCGGGTTCGCAATTGTCGCACATCCGCGGGGGGTCAAGGTCCGCGATGAGAGCCGCCAGGTCGAGAGCTACTCCTCTTCTTCTTCGTCCTCCGCTTCCTCTTCCTCTTCCTCGTCGGAGTCGGAGTCGGAGTCGGAGTCGGAGCCCTCGCCACGGTCAGCGTCTTCGCCGTCACCGCCCTCGTCCTCTTCATCGCCCTCCCCTTCGGGATCTCCCTCGTCACCGTCGACGGCGCCGGGAGAGGG
>JAAZYN010000124.1 GCA_014239625.1 Myxococcales bacterium
CGTGTCGGCGCCGGTGCAGCGACCACGCGCTTGTTTTTGCGGCCCGGCAGCCGGTTTCACGTGGTCGACCAGCTGATCACCAACTTTCACCTCCCGCGGAGCACTCTGCTGGTGTTGGTCAGCGCGTTCGCAGGACGCGAGCGGATGCTCCAGGCGTATGAGTCGGCCGTGGAGGCCGGCTACCGTTTCTATAGCTACGGCGACGCGATGGTGATTCGATGACGTTCCAACTCCTGGGAAAGGACGGCGAGGCCCGCCGAGGTCGCCTCGAGACCTCGCATGGCCCCGTGGAGACCCCGGTCTTCATGCCGGTCGGCACCCAAGGCACCGTTAAAGGGGTCACCCCGGCACAGCTGCTGGAGCTCGGCGGTGGCACGCAGGGGCCGCAGATCATCTTGGGCAACACCTATCACCTGATGCTGCGTCCCGGGGTCGAGACCGTCCAGGCGCTTGGTGGACTGCACACCATGGCCGGCTGGCCGCGCGCGATGCTGACCGACAGCGGCGGGTATCAGGTCTATTCGCTGCGCGAAAGGACGAAGGTCACGGAGGCCGGGGTGCGGTTCCGCTCCCACATCGATGGCTCCTACCATGACCTGAGCCCAGAGAGCGCCGTCGGGCTCCAAGAAGCCTTCGGCAGCGACATCATGATGGCCTTCGACCAGTGCCCCCCGGCAGGCGACGGGGTCCCCAAAAATCAGGTCGTCGCAGCCATGAAGCGCACCCATCGTTGGGCGCGGCGCTGTATAGACGCCCGCCAGCGGGACGATGGCGCCCTCTTCGGGATCGTGCAGGGGGGCGTCGACCGGGACCTTCGGAGCATCTCCGCCTCAGCGATCACGGCCCTGCCCTTCGACGGCTTCGCTATCGGCGGGCTCAGCGTAGGCGAGAGCCGCCCGCGGATGTGGGAGACAGCGCAGTACACGGCCGCCCTGTTGCCAGAGAACCATCCGCGCTACCTGATGGGCGTCGGCACCCCCGAAGACCTGCTCGCGTGCGTCGGCTTCGGGATCGACATGTTCGATTGCGTGATGCCCACGCGCAACGCCCGCAACGCCAAGGTCTTCACCGCGGCGGGCGACCTGAACCTGCGCAACGCCAAGCACGCGCGAGACGCGGCCCCCATCGATCCGGCCTGCGGGTGCTACACCTGCCGTAACTTCTCTCGGGGCTACCTTCGCCACCTCGACAAAGCCAAGGAGATCCTGTTCTCGACGCTGGCCACGCTGCACAACCTGTATTTCTATCTCTGGCTCATGGCTGGAGCCCGGCGTCACATCGAAGCCGGCGACTACTACGCCTGGAGCGCCGACCTGATGGCCCAGCGAGGAGCGGCCCCGCCGGGCCGAGGCTCGTGGCCCGGAGAGCCCTGAACGAGCGGGCCAGCTCGCGACGATCACCGCGGCGCTCCCAGGCGCTCCCAGGCGCAGGCCGCGGTCGCACGCGACGCGCGGCGGGGGTCGAGGTCGCGGCCAGGCGAGGTACGGCCACAACGCATAACGTCGGTGCTTCATGGGTCCTGCGTGGTACAAGGTAAGGCATGAACGACGCTCTGTTCGCTGCGGCTCTGGTGCTCCTGACGACCCTGGCGTGCGCCGAGGACGCAGGCTCGCCGACGCCCACCGACTCCACCGCCGAGGCTGGGATGGACACGGTCGCGGAGACGTCTCCGGACGCGCCGTCGCCGGACACACCGTCGCCGGACGCGCCCAACGACGCCATCGAAGACGGCGCCTTGGACGCCCCTGACCCCACCCCGGGCGACGTGGCGGCACCATCGGACGCCATCACCGACGCCGGCCCAGCCGACGTCGCCGACGACGTGGCGTTCACTCTGCCCGCTGACCTGAACGGTGAGATGCCCAGCGGCGGCTTCCAATCGCTGGCGAGCTTCTCGGCCGTCGTCGATCACACCGGGACGCCCGTGGGCGCCGACGATGTGGTCGGACAATGGACCGTGATGTGGTTCTACACGTTGGCCAGCACCTCTGGCTGAACCACCCAGGGTTGCGGGTTCCGCGACCGTTACGACGAGTTCCAGGCGTTGGGAGTGAAGATTGTCGGCGTCTCCTTCGACCTCCCTCAGTCCAACGCGACGTTCAAAGCGGACGAGGGGTTCCAGTACGATCTGTGGTCGGACACAAACCGCGAGCTGGCGCTCTACTACGGCGCCGCCACCAGTCCACTCGCGCCGTTTCCCATTCGGATGACGGTGCTGCTGGATCCGGACGGCGTGTGGCGAGTCACCTACCCCCTCCCCGGGAGCGGTGTCGGGGGGCTGTACGCACACGCCCAGCTGATCCTGGACGACCTCGACAAGCTCGTAAACCCATAGCGGAAGACACGGGCGGGGCCCATCGTCGGGCGGCCGTCGAGGCGCCGCTGGCGCGGATGCCTCATGGCTCTGCGGCTACCCGATAGATACGCAGCGCGGATAGGCGCGGCGGTCGGCGACGCGCTCGTCAGCGCTCCGCCTCCGCGCTCGCGCTGCAGGTCCCGCGGACCATCCCGCTCGGTCCTCAGTCGGTGTCGGTCCGAAGCACCGCGACGAACGCCTCCTGCGGGATCTCCACGGATCCAACGAGCTTCATCCGCTTCTTTCCCTTCTTCTGCTTCTCCAACAGCTTGCGCTTTCGGGAGATGTCGCCGCCGTAGCACTTCGCCGTGACGTCCTTGCGCAGCGCGTTGATGTTGCTGCGCGCGATGATGGAGCCGCCGATGGCCCCCTGAATCGGGATCTTGAACTGGTGCCTGGGGATGCTGTCGGCCAGCTGCTCGACATAATGCAGCGCGCGGGTCCGCGCCTTGTCGCGGTGGACCAGATAGGCCAGGGCATCCACCCTCTCCCTGTTCACCAGGATGTCGACCTTGACGATGTCGGAGTCACGGTAGTCCAGCTCTTCCCAGTCAAAGCTGCCATAGCCTCGGGTGATGGTCTTGAGCCTGTCATAGAAGGCAAACAGGACCTCGCCCAGGGGCATCTCGGCCACCACCTCGACCCGGCCCACCGCCAGGTAATTCATGCCCAAGGTGGCCGCGCGGTGGTCGCGACACAGCTCCATGACCACCCCCATGTACGTCTCGGGGGTCATGATCGAGGCCTTGATATACGGCTCGGTGACGTTCTTGATGTCCGTCGGATCGGGCCAATAGCTCGGGTTGTCCACGTCGATCGTCTCGCCGTTGTGCAGCCCGATCCGATACAAGACCGACGGCGCCGACAGGATCAACGAGATGTCGAACTCGCGGTTGAGCCTCTCCTGCACCACGTCCAGGTGCAGCAGCCCCAGAAAACCGCAGCGGAAACCAAAGCCCAAGGCCGCCGACGTGTCCTTGCTGTAGGTCAGCGCGGCGTCGTTGATGCTCAGCTTCTCCAGGGCCTTCGTCAACTCGGCGTACTCGTCGGTGGCCATGGGATAGAGCGACGAGAACACCACCGGCTTGGCGGGCTGATAGCCAGGTATGGGCTCGTCGGCGGGGGCGCTCTCGAGGGTGATGGTGTCGCCCACCTCGATGTCCTGGATGGTCTTGATCCCGCAGATCACGTAGCCCACCTGCCCGGCGCTCAGCTGCTTGCGCTTATCGAGCTCCAGGCGATGGAAGCCGAGCTCATCGACGGCGTAGGACTTGCCGGTGTGCATGAAGCGCACCCGGTCACCCGGCTTGAGGCTCCCTTGCATCACCCGGCACATGCAGATGACGCCCCGGTACTTGTCGTAGTAAGCGTCGAAGATCAGGGCCTGCAGAGGCGCCTCCGGGTCCCCCTCGGGGGGAGGCAACTTGGCGACGAGCCCCTCCAAGACTTCCTCGATACCGATTCCATCCTTGGCGGAGATCGGGATGGCCTCGAAGGGATCCAGCCCCAGGTCTTCGTCGATCTCCTCACGGGCCCGCTCGACATCCGCAGCGGGCAGGTCGATCTTGTTGATCACCGGAAGCAGCTCCAGGTCGTGCTCCATCGCCAGGTAGAGGTTGGCGACGGTCTGCGCCTCCACGCCTTGAGACGCATCGACGATGATGAGCGCGCCCTCGCACGACATCAGAGAGCGTCGCACCTCGTGGGAGAAGTCGACGTGGCCCGGGGTGTCGATGAGGTTGAGGGTGTAGGTCGTACCGTCGAGAGCCGTGTAGTCGAGGGTGCAGGTGTTGCTCTTGATCGTGATGCCGCGCTCACGCTCCAGCTCCATGCTGTCGAGGATCTGATCGCGAAAATCTCGATCGCTGACGCCCCCGCACACCTGGATGATGCGGTCGGCCAGCGTGGACTTGCCGTGGTCGATGTGAGCGATGATGCAGAAGTTTCGAATGGTCTCGAGCATAGACATCACGCACCGGCCTCGGGACGCAGGCGCATCACGGGTATCTCGCGCTGCGTCTTACGTTCGTAGCAAATGAAAAAGGGCAACCGGGCCTTGACGCGGTTGAAGACCCGCGCCCGCTCGTCCCCTTCGAGTTGAGTGACCCGGACCCGCACGCGCTTGGGACCCACCTGAACCACCGCGTGAGACCTGGCGGTGAGATTGTACCACCACGCCGGCGGCTTCTCCTGGCCGGCGTTCGACGCCATCACGATGTAGTCCCCCCCGACCTTGGCGTAGGCCAGCGGGACGACACGCTGAACCCCACTTTTGCGGCCGATACAGAAGAGCATGAGCATCGGGACGCCGCCGAGGTTGCCACCGACCCAGCCACGCGTCGCCATGTAGACAGCTTTGTGGATGCGACCGACGGTCTTGTGCCAGGTCACGGGTTTGGCCATGGCGCCCGCTAACACACGGCGGGTGTGGCTTCAACCTGTATAACACTGGGAGACCGCCCCCGCGGCCCCGCCCACTTACGCCGCAGCCGCCTTCCGGGTGGGCGCGGCCTGCGTTCCACGAACCAACTGGCCCGGCAGGGCCCCGGTGAACTCGTCGTCTTCGCGAATCACCGAGCCGCTACACACCGTGTAACGGTATCCGCTGGCCCGCTGCAGCAGACGGCGTCCTCCCGCGGGGAGATCGTAGACCACCTCCGGCCGCTGCAAGGTGAGGCGGTCGTAATCGATGACGTTGACGTCGGCCTTCATTCCAGGCGCTAAGATACCTCGATCGTAGAGCCCATAGGTATGGGCCGACTGGCTGGTCTGACGCTGGATGATGTACTCCAGCGGCAGCTTGTCGCCGCGCACACGATCGCGGGTCCAGTGGGTGAGCATGAACGTCGGCATCCCCCCGTCACACACGGCGCCGCAGTGTGCCCCGCCGTCCGACAGGCCCATCCGCGTGTGCGGGTGCTGGTGCATCGTGTGCAGACAGTCGAGGTCACCGCCGGCGTAATTGAACAGCGGGAAATAGAGAAAGCCTCGACCATCGTCGGCCAACATCGCGTCGTAGGCCAGCTCCTGGGGTCGCTTGCCGGTGGCCTTGGCGATGGCTTTCAGGGACTTGTCCGGGCTCGGCTCATAGTCCATCTCCGGGTTCGTGATGAACATCTTGCCCCAACCTTTGGCGATGAGCGCCTCGAATGGGTTTTCGAACACCGGCTTTTCGTCGAGCAGCATCCGCCTGAACTCCGGATCTCTCAGGGTCGCCAGGCGGGCCTCTCTGTCGAGCCCTGCGAGGGCCATGAAGCTGGGGTGCCGCGCGAACGGATGCGCGGTGATCTCCCAATTCATCATGATCCCGATCGCGCGGCCGGCACACTGACCATACAGCGGCACCCCTTTGGCCCTCGCGTCGTCGAGCATCTCCAGCAGCTTCAGGTAGAGCTTGGGCTTGAAGTCCGTCTGACTGAAGTTGAAGAGCACTGGCCGCCCGGTCTCGACGGCCAGCTCCTCGAGCCACCCCATCTCTTTGGGGACCTGGAGATGCTCGATGGCCAAACCAAACACCCCCCTGGCGGTGTCCCGCAGGGCCTGACCGATGCCGAAGAGCTCGTCGCGGGCCGCGTAGGTCCCCGGCACAGGGACCCCATCGATGCTCTTGTGGAGCAGCGTGCGCGACGTCGAAAAGCCGAGCGCGCCAGCTTCCAAAGCTTCCTTGACGATCCCGTACATGGCGTGGATGTCCGCCGGCGTCGCCGCTTCGTTGTTGGCGCCGCGGTCGCCCATGACGTAGGCGCGCAGCGCGCCATGCGGGATCTGCGTACCGAAATCGATGACATGCGGGCTGGCGCCGATCACGTCGAGGTATTCGGGGAACGACTCCCAGCCCCAGGTGATGCCCTCCGACAGCGCTGCCCCCGGGATGTCCTCCACCCCTTCCATGAGCGCGATCAGCCAGTCGTGGCGATCCGGCGCCGCAGGGGCGAACCCAACACCACAGTTACCCATCACGACGGTGGTACACCCGTGCAAGCTGGACGGCGTCAAGAAGGAGTCCCAGCTCACCTGCCCGTCGTAATGGGTGTGGAAGTCGACAAATCCAGGCGTCACGAGTAGACCTCGTGCATCAATCTCGCGTGTTCCTCGGCCCACGTTGGTGCCGACGGAGACAATCGTGCCGGCTTCGATCGCCACATCCGCCGTGCGGGCAGGTGCTCCCGTGCCATCAATGACGTTTCCGCCTCTAATAACTAAATCGTGCATGTCGCCGCCTCGAGCTGTCCGCAGTGTCTGATGAGGTCAGGGCGCTTCAGTAACAAATTGCGAACCATGCTCGCAATAGGGAATTCATGACACGTCGCAGGGCTAAGACGATTCAACGGCAACAGCAAACGCTGGAGGCGGCGATGCGTATCGTCCTCGAGGAGGGCCCAGACAATCTCACGATCGTGAGGCTCGCCAGGGAGATCGGGGCCTCCGTGGGAGGGCTGTACCGCTATTTCTCGAGCAAAGAGGCGCTCATCTTCGAGCTGCAAAAACAGGCCATCGCCGACTTCGACACCTTCCAGGTCGACACGATGAAGACGGTCCAGCAAGCGGCACGTGATCGTTCCGAAGAGGTCGCGGCCCTCGCCGACGTCGTGGCCTCCTTCATCGCCTATCCGGCGCATCATCGACACGATCAACAGCGACACAAGCTGATGACCGCATTTCTGGCGTCCCCCAAAACCATCTTGAGTATCGAGCCGGCGGCGGCGATTCAGGAGAACGTAGCCCCTCTGCTCAACCGTTGCGCTGCGCAGCTGCTCGCCGCTGGCGCCGTGGGCGCCGTGGAGGCCGGGGACGAAGAGCGTCGCGCCAACACGCTGTGGGCCGCCCTCCACGGACTGGACGACTTTCGCAAACGGGACCGGCTACAACCAGAGCCGCTCCAGGTGCTGTCGCTGCTGCCGTCGATGCTCGAGACGTTCCTCGTCGGGTGGGGGGCGGAACGTCAAGCCGCGGCGGAGTCCGTGTCGCTGGTCATCCACAGCCTCGAGCTCTGACCCCGATGATCCACGGCCCTTCAGCTGCGACCGGCGGATAGGTCCGTGGGGCCCGAAGCGCAAAGCTCACCTGGAGACATCTCCAGCCTCCGCTGACGGTCGCGCGGGCTCCGGCGACACGACGTCGGACTCGGTGCCATCACCCAGGATCAGCGCGACCGGCTTCAGCGGCTCGATATACTGGCAGATCGTCTTGATCACCGCCGTCAGCGGAACGCTGAGCACCACCCCCAGAGGGCCCCAGAACCACCCCCAGAAGAGCAGCGACAGGAACACCACCGTCGGCGACAAGGACAAGGTGCGGCCCATGATCCGCGGCTCTATGATGTTGCCTATGGTGAACTGGAGGCCACCGAGGACAAACAACGTCAGCATCGCCGGAGTCAGCTCGTCGAACTGGAGCAACGCGATGGCGGTCGGCGGGAACACCGCGATGACGGAGCCGAGGTACGGGATGAAATTGAGCTGGAAGGCGATCGCCCCCCAGATGAACGCGAAGTCCAGGCCGATCCACGACGTGATGCCCCACGTCAACAGGCCCGTGGTCAAGCTCACCAGCACCTTCACGGTGATGTAGCGTTGGATCTTCTTGGTGGCGCGACGCAGCGACAGATCCACCCGATCCCGATTACCCGCACCCAGGGCGCGCACCAACTTGTCGTGGAAGCTCTCCGCCTCCAGCAGCATGAACACGAGCATGATCAGCACCAGCAGGGTCTGTGTAGCCAGCGCCACCAGAGACAGGGCTCCGGAGCCGACAAACGTCAGCGCGGACGCGACCGCCTCGCTGGTCCCCACCTCGTCCCAG
>JAAZYN010001250.1 GCA_014239625.1 Myxococcales bacterium
GCGGTTCGAGCCAGGCGCGTAGCGCGCGGATGACCGCCTGCAGCCCGAAGGCCGCCAGACCGGCGCACATCACGTTGGAGACGAAACCGTGCAGCATGCGGTTCGGGTAGCCCTGAGACACATCGAGCATCGCGCCCAGGTAGTATTCCTGAACGAAGAGCGCCACCACGATGGGCAGCCCGACGCGCCACCGCCTGATCGCTCCGACGAGACCGACCAGCGCCAGACCGGCCACGAGTAACGGCACGATCCCGGGCTCGGAGAACACCCCGTCGGTGAGCAACCCCCAGAGCTTGTCGCCCATCGCGCCGGACGCCGTATCGACGACACCGACACCGGCTTGGTGGAGCATCGCTTGAAGCTGGGGCCCGACGTGCAGCGCGATGACGCCGCCGGCGAGCCAGTACCGGCGTTGGCGGAGCTGCTGCCGCGGGTGGTCGGACCAGCACAGGATCCCCAGAGGGAACAGCAGCGCCATCAGGACATACGGGGCGATGCTGGTGCTGGCCAGGGCCGTGGCAGCTGCGGCGGCGAGGGCGGTCTCCAGGCGCTGGTCCTGGCTGGCCATGTGGATGGCGAGCAGGGCCAAGAGCAGCAGGCACAGGGTCATCGGCCAGAA
>JAAZYN010001251.1 GCA_014239625.1 Myxococcales bacterium
TTGACACCCGTAGTAACATGCTTTGTAACTCTATTCTCTTCAATCCCTTTCTTGAGGGCCGCAATTACATATGTGGACTTACTTAGGTTCACTTCCATCTTCTCTATCAGATCAGCGTACTCAATAGGAGATTCGTCTAAAGCTTGCAGCACAAGTTTGTAGTAGCCGGTTGGCTTCTTCATCCCTTTAGGAAGCGAGACCGTCTTGTTTTTAGGTGACTCGCGGCGCGAAAGCGTCTTCGTCTTCGTCTTCGTCTTCGTCTTCGTCTTCGTCTTCGTCTTCGACTTTGACTTCGACTTTGACTTCGACTTTGATTTTGACTTCGACTTTGACTTTGACTTAGGGCAATAGCCGTACTTAGTGAGGGTCCGAGTTTTGGGGTTTATTTCAGTAGCGCATATCGGTCCCTTCGGAGTGTCAAGGCAAGTGTCGTAGCTGATTTTCTTCTTCTTGAAGGGGAACAGGCAGGGTCCTTCCATTACATTCTTGTTACTCTCCTTCCGGCCGAGATAGTTCGTAGTCGACGCAATCATCTAGAGTGTATTGAGACAACATTTGCTAGATAATTGATGTTCAGGCGTAAAGAGTGCATTCTACAGAGGCGTAATTATGTT
>JAAZYN010001252.1 GCA_014239625.1 Myxococcales bacterium
GATCGGCGTCGCGCTGGCACGGACTGCGAGCCGAGGTTGCTCTACTGAACGCACCGCTCCTCGGTTGGAGGGAGCACGCCGTGAAAGCGCCGCAGGTCCCAAAGTAGGAGCCGGAAGCGGATGAGAAGTGCGGGCTGGCTCAGAACATTCACGCCGCTCCGGCGGCGACCGGCGGAGCCGCAGCGCTGGCAGGCGCGTGCTCGCTTCGGCAGGCGCGACGGTTGTGGAAGATGACGTTGCCCGCCCCCGATCCGCGCCACGCCCGTCAGCGCGACGCCTCCTTGGTCTCGCTCGAAGTGCCATGAATGATCCGGGCTAGGCTGTCGTGGGCGTACCACGCTCGGTGGAGCGGTAACGCGGGACCCACCCCGAGGTGTCCTTGAACAGGCGGAGCGCGGTGATATTTCGGTCTGCGTCGCAGTAAAACCAGTGCCACATGCCCGCGGGGACGCTCAGGTAGTCGCCGGGCTCCACGTGGACCAGAAACTGGCGGCCATCGTCGCCGATGAAGCCGAAGTACCCGGACCCACCCACAATCGCACGCACCTCGTCGTCGTCGTGAAAATGTACCTTGTCGAACTTGGCCAGGGCGGCGTCGATACCCTCGACGTTT
>JAAZYN010001253.1 GCA_014239625.1 Myxococcales bacterium
CTTGCATAACCCTGACTTGTTTGGCCCGTGCCGGGGCGCGAGGGCGCAGGACTGGTGAGGCCAATCCGAGCGGGAGCGACGCCGGCACGGGCCGGAAAGTCCCGCGTAGCGACGTGAAACTGTCCACGCGGGGCGCCAGCGATTCAACTCCATGCCGCGGCGAAGACATCGGCCATCCGCATCCGCTGCTCGAGGGAGCGACTCGTGTCGTTCATCTTCTCGGCCAGAGCTTCGGCGGCCGCCGCGTAGCCGGGACGGACGATGTGAACTTCGCAGGTGGTGAGCGCGAGGGCGTCCGCCGGGTCGACAGGTGACGATACGTCGTAGGGCCAGATCCCGATGGCGGCGTAGCCAGACCAACAGCCGACGACGCGCTTCATCGCTCTGGCGTCGCGGGGCCAGCCTCCTACAGGTTGGGCAACAGGGTGATTGCCGCCATGCCACCACCTTAGATAGGGCTGTCGGAGCCTGTCGCCCTCTGCCTCGATGAGCACGGCGTTGGTGAGGCTGAGACATTCTTTGTAGTCCTCGACCTGGTCGCGCGGTGGGCGAAGGACAAACGTGAGCACTTCGTCGTTGTGGTCCCACAGTGAGCACCCGCTGTCT
>JAAZYN010001254.1 GCA_014239625.1 Myxococcales bacterium
AGGTGGCGGAGTCCGCAGGACCGAAGGCGAGGCCACCAAAGAAGCGGCAGTCGGCAGGGGCTGCAGCGCGCAAGGGGGCGAGGGCCCCAAAGATAGTTTCTGGGTTGGCCTCGGCGTCGCCGGAAATGAGATGAGCGGTGCCTAATCCGGCGAGCTCTTGGGCTGAATCGCGGGGCCGCCAGAAGACACGATCGCCTTCGCTGCGCCCAGCAAGCAGGGCGAGGGCTGGCAGGTCGCAGGGCACGCTGACTCGCTCGATGCGTAGGCCATCGGGGCGGCCTCGCTCACGAGCCGCCTGGAGGGCGTTGCGGAGTTCGCAAATCGGGCTCACGAGGGTGCCTTGTCTCCGCAGTACATGGTAGCGATGCCGAAGGTGAGCGGTGTGGCGGTGACGGTGGCGAATCCGGCCTCGCGCATGAGGTCGCTGAAGGCGTCGCCGTAAGGGAAGGTCTCAACTGTCTGGTTAAGGTAGCTGTAGGCCTGGGAGTCGCCGGAGATGAGGCCGCCTATCTTGGGCAGGATGTGGCGAAAATAGAAGAGGTAGAGCTTGCGAAACAGCACCCATCCCGGCAGCGAAAACTCGAGCACGATGGCGCGGCCACCG
>JAAZYN010001255.1:0-220 GCA_014239625.1 Myxococcales bacterium
CGCTGGGCTCGAAAAAGCCAGACCCATACGCCGTCCTGTCGCTGATCAGTCGATGGCGGAACAGCAACAGCGATGAGCTCATCGCCGAGGATCAGGACTTAGCCGCTTTGGCCAAGCACTTGGTTGCGACCTATCAGCAGACACTCAAGGCCAGCAACGCTGTCGATTTTGACGACCTTATTTTGCTCGTCCTGCGGCTGTTCGCAGAGTGCCCGGAGGC
>JAAZYN010001255.1:230-596 GCA_014239625.1 Myxococcales bacterium
GTGTTATCGCTACATCATGGTGGACGAGTATCAAGACACCAACAACTCGCAGTTCGAGCTGGTACACAGCCTGGCCCGGGAGCATCGAAACTTTTGCGTCGTGGGCGACGACGACCAGAGCATCTACGGCTGGCGCGGTGCCGAGGTGGCTAATTTGCTCGATCTCGATAAATATTTTCCAGATGTGAAAGTGGTCAAGCTTGAGCAAAACTATCGTTCCACCAACACGATCCTCGGGGCCGCCAACGCGGTCATCAAAAACAACGTTCAGCGGCGCGAGAAAAAACTTTGGTCCAACAAGGGAGCCGGGGAGTCGATCACGCTTTGGGAATTTCGCGACGATGAAGAGGAGGCACAGGCGCTGGT
>JAAZYN010001256.1 GCA_014239625.1 Myxococcales bacterium
CCGCGTCCAGGCGGCCCGTGGGGAAGAGGTGCTGACCACACTCGAGGTCTTCCGCGATGAGCGGCACCTGGCTCATTTCGCTCGAAGGCAGCGCGCCCCCCGTCAGCTTCCTGGCCGTGAGCGCGCGCTCGGTCGCGCCGCTGCCGTCCACCACCCGCGCGCTGGGATCCGCCAACAGCAGCGTCTCACGCTGGTCTTGTGAGGCCGCAATCTCCCGCTCTCGTTCCATCAGGTGCGCGTAGAACCCTGGCGGGCGGCGAACGGTCTGGCAGGCGTTGTTGATGATGAAGTCGAGGTGCGTCAGGCGCGTCAGGAGGCGGTCACACAGGGCCTCGACGCTGGGGATGTGGCGGAGGTCGATGCCGTATATCTGGAGCCGACCCTTCCAGTCATCGAAGTCCTCTTCCGCCGCGTAGCGCCTCGCCGCGTCGCGGGGAAAACGGGTGGTGCAGATGACGTGGCAGCCGTTACGCAGCAGCATGATGGCGGCCTGGTAGCCGATCTTCACCCGAGCGCCGGTGACCAGGGCCACCCGACCGCTGAGATCCGCGCTCGGGTGACGCTTCGCCTGATTGAAGTCTCCGCAGGCGACGCA
>JAAZYN010001257.1 GCA_014239625.1 Myxococcales bacterium
TGTTCCCGGTTTAAATCACTGTGGTACCATGGGTAAGTAAGTGAATGCTAGAAGAATAGTAGAGTATTAGAATGTGTATCAAACAGCTGATTATATGAATGATTCACTCACCTCAATCTTCCCTACAGGAGCAGGTTTGCTAACAGGCTCGGTACTCTGAGGTGGCGGGATGGGTTCAACTGGTAGCGTTGGTTCCTGTACAGGGGCGGTAACATCGACTGTAGAAGGGGGAGAGGGGGCAGGAGCAGGAGCAGGGGCAGGGACAGGAGCAGGGGCAAGGGCAGGGTCTTCAACTTTGAGATCTTCTTGACTTTGAACTGATATTAGTTTTTTCTAAGATAATTTTAAATATATAAAAATTTGAACTATCTTATAGCATAGTATGTCACAACTGACCCCAGCAATGAGTTTCTTCTCTTGTTTCTCGTCCTTAACAGCTGTCTCCCACAGCTGTGCCATGGAGGCATCAGGTTTAACATTAACATTGGAGTATACATCTGTAAGGTCTTCTTTGTATTCTCTACAAACAATACATGATACCACACACACATCTTACAGTTCCAATATTCTGTGAATTAGCTACTTAC
>JAAZYN010001258.1 GCA_014239625.1 Myxococcales bacterium
TGGTCATCGGAAAGGACCGCTATCACTTCGCCGTCGCGCTGTTCGCGGCGTGGACCTCGGGTCACGCCGTCGCCTTGCCACCGAACCAACGCCGCGACGCGGTGAAGACCGTCATCGACAGGGACGATGTGGTCACGGTCCTGCACGACACCGACGCTGGGATAGGGCTCCGGGTTCCGGAGCTCTTGAGCGAGCGAGCGGGGGACCCGCTGGCCCGCCTTGAACCCTCGGGCGCGGGGCACGCGGCGACCCTCTTCACGTCGGGCTCGACCGGTAGGATGGAGCCGTGGGCCAAGACCTTCGGGCAGTTGCTCGAAGAGGTCGACACCCTGGCGTCGGCGTTCGGGGCTCACGGCGCGGTCACCGTGGCCACGGTGCCGCCGGCCCATCTGTACGGGCTCCTGTTCAGTGTGCTGTTGCCGTTGTCGACCGGTGGAGCCTTCCTTCGCGGGACGCCGTTCTCCCCCGAGGCCATCGCGGCTGCGGTCAGGCACACCGGGGCAGGTGTATTGGTGAGCGTTCCCGCCCACCTGCGCGCTTGCACCACGCTGTCCGCCGGCGCGCTGGCCCCGCTGCGGCAGATCT
>JAAZYN010001259.1 GCA_014239625.1 Myxococcales bacterium
TTGGCGGACCGCTTGGGGGCCGGCTGCTCTTCGTCGCCTTTGCTGGGCAAAGTGAGCTGGTCGCCAGAGGCGGGCGGCGGCTCTCGCTGCCCTGTCTCGGGCTCCCGGTTGGGTACGACCTCGGCGCGAGCTTTCGCGCGACTGGAGAAGAGGCCGAAGTAGCGCAACATGTTGAACCGCGGTGGCGGCACTGCGCTGACGAGGCGGGCGAGCAAGTCGTACGGGTGCAGCCGAAAGCCGGTGGTGCCGTCCTTCCAGGCACTCTTCAGGGTGAGTAGGGCGAGGCCGTCGGGCTGCACTTGCAGATTCTCTGCCTTAACGGGCGGCCGGGTGATGTAACGGCAGAGGCGCTCCAGCTTTGGGCGATCGCGGCCGTCGACGACCTGCTTGGCGTGGATGTTGATGCCGCGAACGACGGCGACAGGCTCGTCGACAGGGGTCGCGGGCTTTCTGTTGTTGGGGCCGGCTGGCGGAAGCGTGAAGCGCAGGATGGCTTGCCCAGCCCGCTTTCCGGCGATGGTGGCGCCGCTGGCAGCGGCGCGCATACATGCTGCCAATGCAGGGTGGTCCAAATCGAGT
>JAAZYN010000125.1 GCA_014239625.1 Myxococcales bacterium
TAATCAAATTCGGGTCGCTCGGGGTCGCCGTAAAGGGTCAGAGCCCCCTTCTTTCCGGTGGCGTTCGGTCGGTAGAAGATCCAGTTTTGCCACGCGGACAGGCGTCCGAAGATCTTGGTCTCGAGGGTCTCTGGTCCGGCGAAGCGGAGGTTGGCCTCCATGCCGGTGAGCGCGTCCGGCGAGAGGCTCGCGCGCTCCTCGACGGCGACGCGAATGGTGTCGTCCCAGTCCAGGTCGTCAGGCGCGTCCGTCACCAAGCCGCAGTCGTCTGCCTCTTCGGTGGGCAGGACTCCGCCCACGGTCGCCATGAGGCGCTCGACCGCATCCGGGGAACCCAGAAATCGCGTGCGGAGCCGGGTGAGGCCGTTGCCCATCAGGTACGCGCCATCGTTGAGCGCGGTCACGGCCACGGCGACCCGCTCATCGGGGTCGTCGAGCATGTATTGCCGATCTGCCGCGAGCGCCAGCTCCAGCCATGTCCCGGCAAAGCACGAGCCGTCATCGACCAGCGCGAACACGCTCTTGGCGCTCACGTCGAGGCGCTTGAGCACGCGCCGTATGTAGTGTCGAACCTCGGACACGAACCAGTCGGAGGCGCTGTGAGCTGCGATGATCGCGTCGGCCGCCTCAATCGTCGCGAGCGCGCCGCGGGTCTTGAGCAGCAGGGTGCCGATCTCTGGCCGGTTGAAGCGCAGCCTCAGCAACGCGTCGTCGAGCTCTCGGAACACCCTGAAGACCCACCAGTCGGCGCCGGCCTTACGGATCTCCGAGGCGTCGCAGGGGCCCTCTGAGTCCGCCGCGTTCAGGGTCACCGTCGCGGTCCGAGCGCGATCGTCGATAGCGACCGACACGTGCCGGTAGGACCACTCGGCCTCGCCGAAGGTGCCGTCGAGCGGGGTCAATGTCACGCCGGACCCGCTGCGAGCGGTGGCTGCGCTATCCGCCAGGGTCCGGGCGCGCTCGGCGACGGTGTCGTCCCATCGACTGAGCTTGGCGATAGCGTCGACCAGCCCCCACTTCAGCGCGCGCTTGCCCTTGAGCCCCTCGGCGACGGTCGACAGCCAGTCGGCGCGGTCGCGGCGCACCATGCGTTTGTCGACCACCCGCGTCAGCCCTCCCGTGCCGGGCAAGACGCCCAGCAGCGGGACCTCCGGGAAGCTCACAGCGCTCGTCCGGTCGTCGACGAGGAGGATGTCGTCGCACGCCAGCGCCAGCTCGTAGCCCCCACCAGACGCCGTCCCGTTGACCGCGGCCAGAAACTTCAACCCGCTGTGTTCGCTTGCGTCCTCGAGATGAAGGCGGGTCTCATTGGTGAACTTGCAGAAGTTCACCTTGAAGCCATGCGTGGATCCGGCCAACACGCGAATGTTCGCGCCCGCGCAGAAGATACGCTCCTGGCCGCTGGTCACGACCACGGCGCGCACCTCCGGATACTCGAACCTCAGCCGCTGCACGGCGTCTGCCAGCTCGATATCCACGCCGATGTCGTAGCTGTTCAGCACCAGGTCGGTGTGGCCGTCTACGGCACCATCGGCTTGTACATCCATCACCAACGTGGCGATGTCGCCGTCGACCGAGAGGGTCCAATGGCGGTACGAGGCTGGATGGCGCTCGAAGGTCAGTTGTGGTGAGTCTGTCCCCATGCTGCTCCCGTGGGTGAGAGAAGACGTCCGAGGCTACCATCTGGGATGGAAGCGCCGCAAGCACAATATTGCACCTTGGAGTGACGCTAAAGAGGCAGTATATTGCTGCCCATGTCGGCCGTACTGCTCCAAGATATCGGACGCCGCGTGAGGCGACGGCGGCGAGAACGCGGCTGGACGTTGTCGGACCTGGCGCGCCGGTCGGGTCTGTCGCTGCGATTCGTTGGGCAGCTCGAGCGTGGCCAGACCAACATCTCCGTGTCTCGCCTGGCCGAGGTCGCAGAGGCTCTGGATGCGCGCTTGGCGTGGCTCGTCGACCCCGGGTCGGCGGAGTCCACGTCGCCCGCCTGGATCGCCCTGCTTGGCGTGCGGGGCGCGGGAAAGAGTACGGTCGGCGCGGCCCTGGCGGTTCACCTGGGGGTACCATTCATCGAGCTGGATCGTCTCATCGAGGAGACCGCCGGCCTGTCGATGACCGAGCTGTTCTCGATCCACGGTGGGGACTACTACCGCGAGGTGGAGTATCAGGTCCTGACGCGACTGTTGAGCTCGTCTGGGCCGGGGGTCATCGCGACCGGGGGGTCGCTCGTCACCCACCCCGAGAGCTGGTCGCTGCTGCGCTCTCGGGCTCGGACTGTTTGGCTCAAGGCCGACGCCAAGGACCACTGGAATCGTGTGCTGGCCCAGGGCGATGACCGCCCCATGCGTTCCTTGTCGAACGCCTTCGAACAGCTCGAGGCGCTGTTGGCGTCCCGTCGCGCCCTCTATCGGGAGGCGGAGCTGGCCGTCGACACGTCAGGTCACCACCCCGAAGCGATCGTCGAACGGTTGGCGTCGGTGGTCGGGCCGCCCAACCTGGGATAGGCTGGTCAGGTCGTACATCCATTTGTCGCGAGGGTCGCTTGCCGCATCGAGTCGGAACCATCATCGCCGGACGCTATCGCGTCGACGAGCTCCTCGCCGAGGGCGCGGGCGGGGTGGTGTACAAGGCGTACCGGCAAGATATGGACCGGATCCTGGCGTTGAAGGTGCTGTGCTCCGAGGCGGACAACCTTTTGGAGCGCTTCAGGCGAGAGATCAAGGCGACGGCGAAGCTCCAGCATCCCAACATCGTGTCGATCTTCGAGGCGGGACAGACCGAAGACGGCAACATCTTCTATGCGATGGAGTTTCTGGACGGAGAGACGCTGCGCGCTCTGCTCACCCGAGAGAGCCGCTTGGCGGCCGATCGTGTGTGCAGCCTGTTGAACCAGCTGGCGGGCGCCCTGGAGTCCGCCCATTCCTTGGGGATCATTCACCGAAATCTCAACCCCGACGATCTGATGATCGCTCAGCAGGCGGGGAACCCCGACTTCTGCACGATCTTGGATTTCGGGGTGGCTCGCCTCGAGGAGAGCGTCAGCGAGCTCACGATGCGCGGAGAGATCCTGACTCAGCCGGAGTACTTCGCCCCCGAAGCCTTGAGCGAAGAAGAGGTGGCGACGCCGGCGGACATCTACTCGTTGGGTTGCATCGCCTACGAGTGCCTCGTCGGGCGGCCGCCGTTTCAGGGTAAGCCCCGAATGCGCACGGTCTGGATGCACGTCAACGATCCGGTCCCACCGTTTCCCCCCGACGTGGTCGACAGCAGCCCGCCGGAGCTGCTGGAGGTCATCTATGAGATGCTGAACAAAGACCCAGCCGCTCGACCGACCGACGGGAGAGCCCTGGGGCTGCGGCTGGAGTCCCTGGAGCTCGCTCCGGTTCGGCGCCCCACCGGCAGGACATCGTCTGCGGAGCCGCCCGCGGCGCCCTCGCTCGCGCCGATACCGCTGGTCGGTCAAGCCCAGGAGGCGCCCGCCCCCGCGGCGCCGTCGATCTCCGCCCGCCAGGCGACACCCTTCTCCAACGTCGTCGTGGCGGCCAGGCCGAACTCCACGCGGCCGCTCGCTCGCGGCCACCTGATGTCGGATGACGGGAGCCGATGTACGTTCCTCGTGCGGGGGGGGACCGCGGATGCTTTGGCCGGCTCCGCGCTGGCTGGTTCTGGAAGCATGAACCTGTCGGTGGGGGCGTCGGTTACCCTCGCCGTCCCGGTGGACCGGAAAGACACACGTTTCATTCGGCTGGTGGGGCAGATCTCCCACAGCAGCGGAGCGCCTCCAGAGCTGGTCGTGCGGCTCGCCAACTGCGACGATCCCGAAGGCTATCGCGCCCTGGTGCGGGCCTGGGCGACCCACTGAGGCGAGGGCCAGGTAACCTCTCAGGCTTCGAGGGCCGTCGCATGTGGGCTCATCGAGAACGATGGCATCACGATGCGTTCAATATGGGCGGCGCCGTGACTTCTCGGACATTCACGTGGACATCACGACGGTCGGCGAGGAAGTCGGCCAGCAGTCGTCATCCGGCTCCCGCAGGCCGACGGTCTCACCAGCGAGGGCCTCGCCGACCTGCATAGCCTCTCGCCCGCGGGTCTCGTCGTCTCCCGTTCGAGGGTCAGGTGCATGCGCTCGTGCCCCGCGTTGTGCGTGGGGTGACTCGCCCTAACATCCATCCAACACGGGCCTCGCTCAACGCGCATCTTGGAGCTCGGCGTGGCATAGTGTCGTTGGTCGACCCTGCATCGAGGTACCATGAACGCAAATGTCACATCCGTGCTTGTCACCTTCCTGCTTGCTCTCGGCGGCGGCACCGCCTCTGCGCAGGTACCCACGGTGGCCTTCGAGATGCTGGGCGACGCCGCGGCGTCGCCGGACAGTCAAGCCACCTTCGTGCTCAATTACAGCGTCGCGGGCAATGACCTGACCAACGTCGTCGTGGACTGGGACATCCCGGCCGGGGTCATCCCCGTCGGCGTGACCGCGCCAGCCGGCTGGACCACCGCGTGTGACTACGACCTCGGCCCTTCGGCGACGGGCGAGGACCAGGCCGACTGGACGTGTACCTGGACCAACCTCGACCTGACGGTGCCCGCCGGCGGCGTCAGCGGTCAGATCGCGGTCACGCTGCTGTACCTGAACTACTCCCACGCCAACGGCGCGGTGCTCACGCACGCGGCGACCCTGAACGCAGACTATTCGGACGCGGGGACACCGTCGAGCATCGTCCCGTTGCCTTCGAGCGTGGACACGACGGTCACGACGACCCTGACGCTTCAAGAGAACTTGAAATGGACCGTGGACGTACACGACTACGCGTACGTCATCAGCCCGACCGGGGTGACGGGGATTCTGGCCAACCACTATGTGGCTGTGAGCATGGCCAGTGGCAGCAACGCGCGCATCGATCCGGGCTCCACGCTGTCCATCCAGCTCCCGCCTTCGGCGCTCTACGTGTCCCACGCTCACGGCAACCATGGCCTCCAGGACCACATTCAGGGCACCACACCCAGCCCCTGGACCTCGGGTCCCCTGGACTTCACCGTCTCGAGTAGCTTTGGCGCCATCCGATGGGTGAGCAAGAGCGGCGACGTCGCCGCCGCGAACCATGGTTGGGCCAGCACTTTCGCCATGGACGTCGCGATCTTTCATCCGTGCGCCGACCTTCCACTGGTCACCGCCGACACCATCAACGTGGACTACTCCGGCGACGCCCCGGGACACACGACGGGCGTGGAGAGCCTGATGTCAGGCTCTATTGCGCCTTTTTCGCACCTGGCCAGCCCCACCAGCCAGTTTTTGTGCGGCAAGGAGATAAGTATTGGCGGCGGGAGCTGGAACGTTGGGGGCCTCGGCCAGACCTTCGTTGCCGGCGCTCGGCTCGACCCTCCCACGGGGATCGTGCCGCTGTATGACAGCCTTTTCGTCATGCGCATGCCCGACGGGCTCGCGGCGAGCTCCATGACGCTGCGGTTCGGCAACGTGCTGGGAGCGCTCGACCCCACCCATGGCTTCACATACTACCAGTGCACCATTCCATCGGAGCCGGGGACGTTCGACCTGAGCACCTTTGTGACCTCGTACCAGGCTTCGGACTGCACCACGACCCCCATTTCGGGGGGCGCCGTGGTCGCGGGCACGACCCACTACGTCGCCCACGCCCCCATTTGGCACCACACCGCCGCGTTCGGGGACCTCGTTCACGGGCCGATTCGCTTCAGCGGTTCCGCCCACACCACCCAATGCAGCACGGGCGGCACCTACACCGTGCAGGGCTATGCCGAGACCAAGGAAGCCGTCGGTGGCGCCATCAGCAGCGACACCTTCACCCAGGACATCCTCATCAGCGAGGAGGCGCTGCCCATCTTGCAACCCGGAGGTCCTCCCACGGCGACCCGCGGTCAGACCTCCACTCTCTCCGCAGCGCCCCGTGTTGTTTCGTCGAGCGCGCCCCTCCTGAACCCCGTCACAACCCTCACCGTCCCTGCCGGTGTGACCATCGACAATCTGGAGTGGGTTCCTTACGTGGACAGCAACTGCATTGATCCCACGGTCCAAGTCTCCAGCACCGACAGCGGCCCGGTCAGCGGCCCCGCGACCGCAACGCTCGAGCTGGGCGCCGTCGGCAGCGACTGGTACATCGACGAGAACTGCTCCGAAAATGGATGCATGGTCGGAGGCTGGGGCCACATTCAGTTCGACGCGGCCTTTGACGCCGATCACCCATTCTACAACGGCGAAGTCGTCAGCTTCCCGCTGGAGCTGTTCGTCAACAACCCCCTGGCGGGCAACGCTTCGGTTCCCAACCCGGCATCGAGCCAAATCGACGTCACGATGCTGGTGCCCGGCGAGAAGCGATTGGTCATCGCGCCCCAGTGCGACTCGACGAACGCCAACGAGGGGTTCCTGGTCACCTTCGCGAACTCCGGCGGTGTCCCGCTGACCGACGTCGAAGTCATCGTGCCCATACCGCAGGTCGGCGATGGCTCCGGGACCACCGTCGACATGACCCTTGACCCGAGCTCCGCCGTGGACGTGGGCACCCTGGAGTGCAGCGACAACGGCGGCTCCAGCTGGGGCCCATGCACCGTGGCGGCCACCCACGTCCGCGTCCAGGCCGCCACCCTGCCCCCGTTCACCAGCGGCGTGCTGACGCTGAACCTGGACGCCCCCGGCGGAACCCCACAAGGCACCACGGTCAACGCCACCGGCTTGATGGACTCCAACGAGCTGCTGTCCATCGCGACCCTGCCGTCGCCTCCCATGGCCGTCGGCGAGTGCCCGGGCAGCGTCGCCATCGACATCTGGTGGGACGAGGACGGCGGGGGGACCCACACCGCCGGCGAGTCCAACCTCCCAGGGTGGACCGTGGAGCTCACTTACACGCCCACAGGCAGCGTCTACGTCCTCGACGTGCCCACTGGAGAGCTCACGATGGCGCTGGCGCCCGGCGTCTACGACGTGGCCGTGGTGGAGCCACTCGGCTCCGACGGGACCTGGAGTTACAGCACCGCCATACCGAGCCAGATCACGGTGGTCACCGATCAGACCGAGCCCATCGACGTGGGCGTGACCTGCAGCTGTGACGACGGCGACAGCTGCACCACGGACACCTGCGGGCTCGACGGGGTGTGCGCCTTTGTCCCGCCGCCCGCCGGGTGCTGCGGAAACAGCATCGTCAACGCAGGCGAGCAGTGCGACGACGGTGGCAACCTCGACGAGATGGACGGCTGCTCATCGACCTGCCAGTGCTCACTCGTGGGTTGGGTGGCCAGCCCCGCCGGGGGATGCGATTCGATCTGTGGGGATGGCCTCATCGTCGGAACCGAGGAGTGCGACGACGGCAACACCGCCGATGGCGACGGCTGCGCGGCCGACTGTACCATCGAGGCGGGCTTTCAATGCTCGGCGCCGGCGCTGACAGGGTGTTGGCCCAGCGAGTTCTGTGTCAGCGGTCCCCCCGCCTGGTGCGACCCTCAGAACCCCGATCATGAGCTGTGCGCCTTCCTGTTGGCTCCGGGCTCCAGCGCGTGCTCGGGTCAGACCCAGGCCGTCGACTGTGGGCAACCCTACGACGACTGCCTGGCGACACCGACGGGGGCGGGCTGCGGCTCCACGCTGCTGTTCTGTCAGATCTGCGACCACCTCGGCGCCAGCGTGTGTGACACCCAGGTCGAGACCTGCGACGGGTCCGACAACGACGGCGACCAGCTCGTCGATGAGACGGACATCGGCAACGGGGACGAGGAGATCGTCGGGACCGACTGCGCGCCGTCTGGCGGTGGGTGTGGGCAGTGGCAGTGCGACGGCGCGGGAGGCTGGGAGTGTGCGTCGACGTCCACCGCCGAGGTCTGCGATGGCGTCGACAACGACTGCGACGGCACCACCGACAATGGGTTCTCCGGGCTGGGCGACAGCTGCACCGTCGGGCAGGGCGCCTGCGAAGCCACCGGCACCACCATCTGCAACGCCCAGGGCGATGACGTCACGTGCAGCGCGACGGCCGGCGCCGGGGTCACAGAGGTGTGCGACGGCGTGGACAACGACTGCGACGGCACCACCGACAATGGGTTCTCCGGGCTGGGTGACAGCTGCACCGTCGGGCAGGGCGCCTGCGAAGCCACCGGCACCACCATCTGCA